>CAYWAG010000137.1:0-3007 GCA_964455925.1 uncultured Verrucomicrobiales bacterium
GGAGAAGCCTGGGCAGAGAGCGCGCAGAGGCTGAGCAGCAGGATGGTGGCGAGCTGTAGGATGGGTGGAGGCGTCATCGGATAATCAGGTTATGGAAGCGCACCCGCGGAGCGCGGGTGCGATCTACGGTGAGGTCATCGTTCAGGTAGGGATGTAGGGTCACATCGATGCTGCGTCGCTCGATGCCCCTGCGCCCCTGTCGCTGGACCTCGATCTGGTAATGGATGCGGTAGGAGCGGGACTGGGTCGTGAAGAGGTCACAGAGCTGGCGAAAGAGTTCCTCACGCCCTGTATCGTTCCAGCGCTGGGGCGGGAGGAGGGAGGCGGTCTGGTATTGCGCGGGTTCGCCAAAGACGGCGACGCGTGCGCCGGGTAACTCATCCACAGGCGCGCGTGCGAGGGCGATATCAGACAGGCTCAGGAAGGGGTGCTCCTGCCGTGCAGCGATCAGCCCATCTGCCAGCGCACTAGCGACCTCGCCAGGGACGGACTGGGGCTGATGCGTAAAGGCACCCATTATCCCATCCGCCTGATGTGTAAACCCCGCGAACAGGGCGCGCAGGACAGGACGTGACGCGGTATTCAGGTTTACCCTACCGCGTAGTGAGCGGAGCGGGGAGGCGGTCACGCGGAGCTGATCCAGAAGGCGCGCGGCCTCATACCCCCGGCGCTCTGGGCGCAGGCGGGCAGAGTATGAGTTAAACTCTGGACTCCCCACCGCTAGCGTCAGCCCACCGCCAAACCGCCCCAGCTCCTCTGCCTTTAGGAGCGCGCCATCGGTGCCCCTGGCATATGAGTCATCTATCAGCGGGTAGCCGACATCACGCTGGGGGGCGCGCCATTGGGCGGGATCATAGATCGCCCCCAGCTCTCCCAGGCTGGTGTAGTGCCCTCGGTTAGAGAGCTGCTGCGTGTAGCGTAACTGGGCATCCGCACGCGGCTCTGGGTAATACTGGGACTTACTGCCTGGGGTGGAGGTGGCATGCTCTAGGTTTTCGCTGGTGCTGCCCTCCGGGTTATCATACTTCACGTAGCCATATTCGCCGGGGTAGCGCATGCCTCGGCTAGGGGAGGCATCACAGCCCCTGACATCGCTCCCGTAGTCCTGAGGGTCATACCATGCATCAGGGTAGTTCGCCTCGATCTCCAGGACGCCATCTGCCGCGAGCTGGTAGTGGTTCGCCCCACCAAAGGAGCTGCGGCGAGCGTAGTTTAACGCCCCGATGGAGCTGCCCTGGTAATACCACTTCGCCCGAGGGTCGCCCGTCATGTCCTCATACAGCGGGCTACCGTGCAGGGTGGTGTTAGCGTTCTTATCCATCGTATCGATCAGCGAGGTCGCCGCGACCTTATATGATGAGTATGGGAGACCATCCACAGGGAGGAACTCCCCGTCAGGCGTGGTGCTGTCCCGCCAATAGACGGACTGCTGGTTCCCGCTAGATGCCCCGCGCGTGCCCGTCAGGACCGGCGCGGCAGCGGAGCCATCTGTGCCATGGGCGAGCTCGTAATGCACGTAGGCCCTCGGCTCGCCTACAGCATCACCATCTAGGTCGCGGGTGAGCTCGATCACGCGGTACCCGTTGGGCGGAATGTGGACCTCCTCGTTCCAGTAATACAGCCCCTCTGGAGGGAGCGGGTAGCTGGCACCATCATACTCGATGGCTTGGCTGGCATCGGGGTTAATCACGACCCGCAGTTGCCCCCGGACTGGCAGGTTAGAGGGATTATGCAGCTCTATAAAGTTACGGATCTGCAGCACGATCCCTCCGGCCGTCAGGTCAGAGAAGTAATACCGCCGTGCAGACTCCGTGTAATACGGCATCGCATCTATCCCTCGATACCCTTCCTCGCCCTCCTTTACTGACACCGTAGGCACGCCCCCCTCATCGGCATAATCGATCATATTCGCAGCCAGCGTGCGCGTGTAGGACTCTGTGGCAGCGGGGAACCCTCCATAGCGCGCCTGCTCTGGGTATGCCGCGTTCACCGTAATGCCCACCTGTGCGTATTGCTCCGCATTATCTTGGAACCCCCGGACATTCCGCAGCTGCGCTGCCAGTTGGTCTACCGCGCCAGACGGGTTCGTCCCGGCCTGGGTTACGATCGCATTCAGGTTCAGCGGTGCCTCCCCCGCGTTCTGATACAGATGCCCAAACGGCACGACCTCACACTCCACCGTCTCCGCTAGCCCGGTCGTGAGGTATCCCGCTAGCTCCGCGTATTCCTCTGGCATATTCTCACGGATCAATGCCTGCCACCACCCGTAGGCAGGCACCTTCTGCGCCCGCATCTGCTGCAGCGGGTGCACCGGCGGCGCCTCCTCACCCTCTGCGTTTGGTAACCAACCGATGCCAGGCACAGACGTATCAGCGGGGAACTCGCGGTGCCCCGCCCCGTCGTGAAACACAGATAGCCCCAGTTGGCGAATATCCCACACTCCTGCCTGCGCGCGTTGCTGTTGCTCCTCCTCGGTCAGGTACCGCTCCTCCTGCACGAGGGGGAGCAGCTCCTCTAATGCCAGGTATCCCCCTAAATCCTCGACCCAATACCCGTACGAAATCCCATCCCCTAGCTCTACCCGAGGCGCGCTAAACGCCTGCTCTTGCCCCGGCCCCAGCCCAGTCATTAATACCGGGTTCTCCCCCTGCTCGACCGTGTGCTCCATCGGCACATAGCGATCCCCTCCCTCCTCCTGCTCCTCTGACGTTGCAGGAACCAGCTGCGCTCTAGAATACAGCGGTTGGTGCTGCCACCCCTCCTCCTCAGGATCAAACCACGACAGCACCGTCACCGTATCGAGCCTCCCATGCGCTACCGGCACCGTATGCGTCACAAAGTGCTCTCGCCACGTCCCGTCCAGCAACATCCCCGCCGCCTGCTCACGCACACTACGCTCCGCCAGCTCATAACGCAGGCTATCACCATACGCCTCCCCAGTAGCACGGCGCGGCACGACCAAGCTCAGCGCCGCCATCACGAGCACACACATCGCCACCACAGCCAT
>CAYWAG010000137.1:3107-5179 GCA_964455925.1 uncultured Verrucomicrobiales bacterium
CCCCCATTATAGTGGTTATGACACACTCACGATCTGACATCTCTCCCAGAACGCCCGAATTTCCTCTGGGCAGGACTCCATTGCCCGAATAATATCCGTATTGGAGAAGTGGTATGCGTGTTGATGCCTAAGGGCCTGCAGGGCTTTCTTCCCATCACAGATCTCCCACTTATCCTCTGCCCACCGGTCAGCGAACTGTGCTTCTAGGCTTTTGGCTCCTCGCTTCGCCTCTGTGGTAGCATCGATCAGCTTAATCATGATGAGCTTTTGCAGCTCGCCCTCGTATGCATCGATGGGTTCGCCCTTATGTTCCCTCAGGAAGGTGCGCATCTCCTTAGCATTACTCAGTGACCAGCCGATGAAGAGCTCCTGGAGGTAGAGAAAGAGGAGGTCTTCCTCCTGTGTGTTAATGACCTCCTCGAGCTGTGCCCGAATAGTCTCCTCCTGCTGCCCCGTCAGGCTGGCGATGGTAGCGGGGTCTAAGAGGTAGTTCTCGATCTGCCGCTTCTGCCAGATAAAGAGCTCGCTGTCTGTGAGTAGGTCAGACAGCCCCTTAGTCTTATCCTCATCCTGGTCGAGGGTGATCATAAAGTTTAATCCCTGCTCCTCCTTTGCCTTCTTCAGCTTTTGGATCGTACGTGCTACAGAGAAGGCATTACTCTTACCGTCTAAGACCTCAAAGATAGGTAACTCATCATCAGCAAGGTGGAAGCGACTGGCAAAGAGGCTGAGATACTCCTCATCTCCCGCGCCCTCTACAAAGACGATCTTCTTATTCCTCGGGGCATAGGTAAAGATCTCATTCTTCACATCGAACCCGATCTCCCTGAGGATCTCGATCGTCTCCTTCTCCTTGCTCGCGGGTTCCGCAATGATTCCTTTCTCATCAGGGCGGTATTTGAGCGTAAACACCTTTTCTGTCGGAACAGTGTTAATCAGCGGGATAGAGTGCGAGGTCAGGATGATCTGCTTTTCAGGAGCCAGCGTCTCTAGGATCTGCACGAACTTCTTCACCAATGACGGGTGCATGTGGACCTCCGGCTCATCTAACAGCACGACACTAGAGTCTTGGATCAGGATGTTCGCCACAATCAAGATCAGAGATTGCATCCCTAGACCTGTGGTATGAATGTCGTAATTGACCGTCTCATAGCTACCATTCTTCCTTAGGTCTTCCTCTATAGCTAGGGAGAATACGCCTCGCTCTTCATCATGCAGGATATCGATAGCGCTCAGCTCCGGAAAGGCGTCTAGGACTTGAGCTTGAATCCTAGCGAACACCTCCGGTTGGTCGCGCTTAATCACATAGAGCTTTTCTCTGATGGTATTAGGTTCAGACTTTGCCCGAATATCTCTGATAGGGCGAAACGGCTCCTCTTTAACCAGCTCCCTCTGATTTCCCATATACATTGGCGAGCCAAAGTAGTGATTAAAGTCTAGGCGCTGAAAAATCGCTATGGAGCTATCCAGGTGCCTTTGGTTTTGTTCGTGCTCTGTGATCGCCCCGCCCACAGGGTCGGCTATGATGAGCTCCGAATGGATTTCGCTAGCATCACGTCCTACATGGTTCACGCTCACCCGCTTAATCAGCTTCAGGGGCGTCAGCAGCGCGGGTGTCAACGTGCTCTCAGGATACTCATGCTGCTTTTGACTCAGCACGATCTCCCACTCCAGCTCAGAGAAGTAGAACTCCACCGCGACCTCCACCTCTCCATTCTTTACCAGGTAGTTCAGCGCTTCCCGAAGGGTAAACTGCATCTTAAGATTAAACGCACATGCTATCGCCTGTAAGACGGACGTCTTACCCGCATTGTTCATCCCCACCAGGATGTTGAGATCGCCGTTCAGATCGATCTTCTCGCCCGACTTCAGCTTCTTAAAGTTCGTCGTCTTAACACTCAGTAATTTCATCTCGCACCGACTTTATACGACCTATCCCTTTCTCTGCCAAGTGGTATTATCCCGGTTCTTCTCGGATTTGTGTGGAGCGGCGATTTATTGCCCGCAGGGTAACTATTCAGGTGAGATCAGAAAGCGGTCACAAGGCAGGGGAGTGACGGCGTCTCGCCGTC
>CAYWAG010000138.1:0-5167 GCA_964455925.1 uncultured Verrucomicrobiales bacterium
GGGGAGTTCTGCAGGAGGTGCGTGAACCCGGCGGCAGCAGCGGCAAAGTCTTTTTGCTTCATGTGTGCTTGCGCCAGGAGGTCGCGGGCTTCTTGCCGCAGGGGGGCAGGGCACTTTGCGTGCTGAGTGATGGCTTGCAGGGTGCTGATGGCGGCGGGGTAGAGCTCTTGCTGGATCTCAAAGGTCGCTTTCTGCAAGAGGAGGTGTGGCGCGCGTGAGTCCTGGGGGTATGTGGTGAGGTAGTCCGAAATGAGGGGCTGAGCGAGCGTTAGCTGCTCCAGCTGTAGGTGGCACTGGATGCGGCGGTAGTGAACGGTGTTAAGGTTCTCGCGAGTGAGGAGATCTAGGCGGAGCTTGTCATAATGCGTGAGGGCGGCGTTATAGTCCTGCTGCGAGAATGCCTGCTCTGCTACTAGGAGACGAATGGTATGGAGGCGCGCGTCCTGCTGGTGCGTGTTATGATAGGTGAGCAGGAAGCGGGAGGCTTGGTTGAGGTCGAGGTTCTGCGGGGATTGGCGGGAGAGCAGGAGGTAGGCGGCGTCAAATGCCAGAGGCGTGCCCTGAGCCGCGGAGATGACCTGGTTAATATACGGGGTGGCTTTCTTATCCTGATTTAATGAGAGGTATGCCTGCCCGATCATGAGGTTCCTCTTGTTCTGTAGCTCTGCAGGTAGGCTCTGGTCTCCGTATTTGATATAGGATACGATGCTGGACCAGTCCTGATCCTGCGCGGCTTGGTTCATAAGCATGAGGGCGGCGCGGCTGTGGTGAGACTTTAGGGCATTATCCTTGAGGACCAGCTGGTTGTAGTTACGGCTGCCCAGCAGGTCTTTCACCTTGGTGGCGAGGACAGAGCACTTAAGGATGGACTGGCTTTTGACCTCGCGGTTCTTACTCTGCGCACTGAGCTGAAAGTATTGGTAGGCTTGCGCATAGTCCTTGGCGCGCAGGTGCTCGCCAGCCAGTAGATACTGGCATTTGTCGAGGTACTTCTCATTATGATCACTGTTGATCACCGTGTTCAGGTCGTCAACGATGGAGCCAGCGGCTGGGCGCTGCTGCAGACAGAGGGCGCGGGTGTAGTAGCTGATGGTCTTACTCTTTCCGGCGGGTAACTGCGCTGTGGCGACGTTTAACAGCGCGATGGCGCGGTCGTAATCCTTTGCCTGATATGCCGCGAGGGCGATCTGGAGGGCGGACAGCCCTGCCATGCGCCCCTCTGGGTTACGATCGAGACAGGTTTGGTAGGCAGCGAGCGCCTCTGTCTGTGCTCCTGTTTGCGCCAGACAGACCGCGAGGTAGTAATGTGCCTCTGTCGCATAGCTTCCATCCGGATACGCGGATAGGTAACGCTGGTACCAGGTGGTCGCGTTCTGGAACTCTGCTTTGCGCCCCTTTTCCTCGGTCTGAGATTGCGCTTGCTGGAGCGCTAGCTGGGCGGTGTTGTAGAGATCCTCTGCCGGGTCGATCTGGAGCGGGTTAGCCATCAGCGGGAGGCTAAGGTAAGCAGAGAGGAGCAGGAGGGAGGAGAGGCGGATCATGACGGATAAATGGTGGGGTAGGGGAGGGGCAGTGCCCATTACTGCGGCTTACGACCTGAGAACGAGATGTTCCAGATGCCCGCTTCTTTACAGAGATCGACGACCTCGAGCACGCGCTCGTAGTCTACCTTACCAGCGCCACGGATGCGGATCGGCTGGCGAGATTTACCTGTTTCGGCGTCTTTATATGCCTCAGCGATGCTGTTCAGCCTCGTGCGGAGGTCATCCTCGGCATATTCTTGACCATCAATAGTGATGATGCCGTTTTCACGCACATTGACAATGATCTCACCCAGCGGGCGCTGGGTGTTCTCCCCGTTTTCGGCGGTGGGGACACTGACATTGAGGTCGACCTCATCGCGAGAGAACTTCCAGGTAACGATGAAGAAGATGAGCAGGAGGAAGACGACGTCGATCATCGGAGCGAGCGGAATGCTGGCTTGCTCTGCTTGTGGTTTCTTAAATTGCATAGGCTTTACAGAGGGCTAGGGGATCTGTTAACGGGGGCGCGGGATTAATGCTGTGACCCTGGATGCGGAGGGAGCTCTTGGTGGCGCACTGGCTCCACCGGGGCGACCTGTGCAGTGGCTGCCGGAGCGGGCTTCTGGTTGCTCAGGTAGGTGCGGTTCGCGGAGTTTACAGAGGAGAGTACTGCCATCAGGTGGGTGGAGGCGGCCTCTAGCTCGGCAATGTAGCGGTTTACCTTACCACGGAAGAAGGAGTAGAAAATCACAGCGATCAGACCGATGACGAGCCCAGTAGCAGTCGTGATCAGAGCCTCAGAGACCCCGCTCGCCAGCTGCATTTGCGTCACACCCTCGAAGTTCCCCTCCGCGATCTCCATGAACGACTTAATCATCCCGATTACAGTTCCTAGTAGTCCTGCCATCGGTGCGACAGAGCCAACATCGGAGAGATAGGTGATCCGCTGGCTCAGGATACCCGCCTGGCGTGATCCCTCCGCGACTGCGACCTCACGGATCTCATCAAGAGAGGAGGTGGGCGTGGCCTGGAGGAAATCTACGGAGCGACCGAGAATCTTAGCAACGGCAGAGGAGTTCTGGTGGCACAGCTCACTGAGATTAGCGAGGTTCCCCTGCAGGATCAGGTTCTCCGCGTTTGTCATAAAGCGGTTACTAACGACTGCCCCACGACGAATCACCGCCATGTAGTAAAGGATGAGGCAGACCGCGATAATAGAGAGCGCACCGAGGGGGATCATCATGATTCCACCCTGCTGTAGGATGTCTAGGAAGGCGACTTTCGCACTGGAGACGGGTTCAGCGCTCGGGGAGGTAAGCGGGGCGGCGGTGCTGGCTGGTTGCGCAACCGCCGTGGAGACGAGTGCGACGATGGGGAGGAGAGCGTGCTTCATGTTTCTACTATTTTTACAGTAATATCTATAAGCCTCATAACAGATGGATTCTCCGATGAGACGAAAAGTCGAGGTTTCCCCAGAGGGGTCTCTAAGCCTTATATGACGGAAAGAAAGGCGAGTGGCAAGGGAATAGGAGCGGAGTGCTGAAAAAAGGTTCGCCCCTGACATGCGATCACACTACACGACAATTTTCACTTTGTATCTTTTCTATCCGCAGATTACGTAGATGAACGCAGATTGGATTTGATAAAGATGTATGGTTTATAGGGTTAGTATGAGAGAGGCTGAACTACCCGCAGTACAAGCGCTACAGATACCATCTGAATAGCTGCATAAACTCCACATTGGATTCCCCCCACTAGAGCAGTAATGTCCTGTCTATTCTAGCGATTTTTATAATCTGCGGATAAAAAATGTCGTGTAGTGGGACATGCGATATAAAAAACGCCCCCAATCCTGCAAAAGGGGGCGTGAATACGTGGTATAGTAAGCGAGCAGCTAAGAGTAAGCGCAAAAAGCTCTCAACCATTAGCTGTCCACTGTTAGCACTATACAACCTTCATCTTGCCACCGAAGACGGCGCTGGCACCAAGCATTTCCTCGATGCGGAGGAGCTGGTTATACTTAGCGATACGGTCAGAGCGGCTCATGGAGCCAGTCTTGATCTGACCTGCGTTCAGACCGACTGCGATGTCCGCAATCGTGGTGTCCTCTGTCTCGCCGGAGCGGTGAGAAATGACGGAGGTGTAGCGGTTTTCCTTAGCCAGCTCGACGGAGTCAAAGGTCTCGGTAAGGGTGCCGATCTGGTTCACCTTTACGAGGATGGAGTTTGCGACCCCAAGGTCGATCCCCTTCTGGAGGAAGTCTTTGTTCGTAACGAAGAGGTCGTCACCAACGAGCTGAACCTTATCTCCGATCGCATCGGTGAGGAGCTTCCAGGTGTCCCAGTCGTTCTCATCACAGCCATCCTCGATGGAGATGATCGGGAACTTCGCGCAGAGATCCTTATAGAGTCCTACAAGGTCAGAGCCAGAGAGCTCCTCGTTCGTGGACTTATGGAAGATGTATTTACCCTTCTCACGGTCGTAGAACTCAGAGGAGGCAACATCGAGCGCGAGGGAGATGTCATCACCCACACGGTAGCCCGCTGCTTCGATCGCCTGACAGCAAACGCTGAGGGCATCCTCTGCAGAGTCCAGGGCAGGAGCAAACCCACCTTCATCACCAACCGCAGTTACAAGACCACGACCCTTAAGGACTTTCTTAAGCGCGTGGAAGACCTCGGCACCCCAGCGGACAGACTCCTTAAAGCTAGGTGCGCCGTGTGGCATGATCATGAACTCTTGGAAGTCGATCGGGGCGTCAGAGTGAGAGCCACCGTTGATGACGTTCATCATCGGAACCGGGAGCACCTTAGCGTTGGCACCACCGATGTATTGGAACAGGGGAAGCTCCGCAGCCTCTGCGGCCGCCTTAGCAGTCGCGAGAGAGACGCCAAGGATCGCGTTTGCTCCGAGGTTTGCCTTATTCTTAGTGCCATCGAGGTCGAGCATGATCTGGTCGACAGCGGCTTGCTGGGTGGCATCAACGCCGGCAAGCGCTGGGGAAATTTGGTTGTTAACGTTATCAACGGCACCTTGAACCCCTTTGCCGAGGTAGCGGTCTTCTTTATCGCGGAGTTCCCAGGCTTCATGCTCACCAGTGGAGGCACCGCTAGGAACCGCAGCACGGCCCATTGCGCCACAGTCTAGGTGGACGTCAACTTCTACGGTTGGGTTGCCTCGGGAGTCAATGATCTCGCGAGCGTGAACTTCTGTAATGGATGTAAATGACACGGTTTGTGAATGGTTTGTTTGCGTTTCAGAGAGACTGGATGCTTCCAGCTTCTCCTTGCGTGCAGATTTACCACTCTATTGCCAGATACAAAGAAAAAAGTTTCGGTAATCCGAAACTTTTTGGTTACAGCGCGTTTCCTGTAAATTTCATCGTGAAAGATTCACGTGAGTCACACTACACGACATTTTTTACCCGCAGATTACGCCGATTTACGCAGATTATTTGGGGGGGATTCAGAGGTATTCTGTAATTTTCAGGGTAACGCTGAGATTCCTTTGTGGTTTTTGAGGGCGAGAGAGTTTTAGGGTGAATTCCTATTGCAGGCGCAAATCAATTAATTTCTCAAAAATCAAATGGAAATCTGCGTTAATCTGCGCAATCTGCGGGCAAAAATATGAGTAGAAAATTGTCG
>CAYWAG010000139.1:0-5161 GCA_964455925.1 uncultured Verrucomicrobiales bacterium
GATTACGCAGATGAACGCAGATTGGGTTGGATTTGATAAAAAGGTATAGTTGTTGAGATAGTGTGAGGGGGGCAGCCCGCAGCACAAGCGCGACAGATACCATCTGAATAGAACCACAAACCCTACGTTGGATTCCCCACTAGGACAGTAATTTCCTGTCTGTTCTAGCGATTTTTGTAATCTGCGTCTATCTGCGAAATCTGCGGATAAAAAATGTCGTGTGGTGTGTATCAGAATGATGTCCCGATGGAGAAATGGAGCGTGCCTGCGGGGGCGCCTGCAGGGCGGGTCAGGTTATATCCGTATTCTAGGCGCACAGGGCCAATAGGGAGATCTAGGCGTATGCCTAGCCCCACTGCTAGGCTCGGGGAACTAAAGCTAAACGCGCTGAGGTCATCATACACCTGCCCGGCGTCCAGGAAGAGCAGCGCCTCTAATGGAGGGGCGACACTGCGGGCATACTGCAGGCTGGCGACCCAGTATGCCTCCCCGCCGAGGGGCGAGCCGGTGAGGGATGTAGGGCCTAGCTCCCGGCTCTCATACCCTCGGTGGCTGTTCACCCCTCCGGCGAAGAGGTGGACGTCGATGGGTGCCATGCGGGAGTCATTAAACTCGACCCCACTGATGAGAAAGCGCGCCATGAGCTGATCTTGCTCACGGAGCTGATAGCGGTATGAGTTCTCCCACTCTGCACGCAGGAAGCTGTTCTCCTCCCCTGCGGCGATGGCTCCGGCCTCCAGCAGGAGACGGGTATGGAACCCATGGCGAGGCGCGATCTGGCTGTCGCGCAGGTCCAGCTCTTGCTCGATCCCGAGGCGCGTCACGAGGTAATCATCCTCGCCCAGCTCCGCAGGGGTCAGGGCGCTACTGGTAATGGTGGCATACTCCGCAGTCCAATACGCGCGGGCATTATAGTAGCGCTCTGGGCGTAAATGGAGCTCCGCCTCTAGCCCTGTCTTGAGAATATCGTATCCATCATTATAGCGCTCTACAACATAGGAGCGTAAGTTCGCATCGACAGGACTGTTAAATAAGCGGGGCTGAAAGATCCCCACCTGCCCCAGCAGACCGCGCCCGCTGTATTCGGCACCGGCATAGAGGCGGCGCAGGTCACCGCGAAAGTTACGATCACTGTACCCTGCGCCTAAGATATAGCCCTCATAGTTCCCCATTCCGGCGTAGAAGCGCAGCATTTTAGCGGGAGCCTCCTCTACCTCCACTCGTAAGTCCACGATGGGCACGGCGCGGTCGGGGGTGATCGGCTTTACGACCACGCTGGTATAGGCACCGGTGGAGATGATACGCTTTACGATCTGGTCGATCTCAGCCTGGTCATAGTTCTCTCCCCTTTCCTTATTAAAGTAGCGGCGCACGCGCCGTGGCTTAGTCCGCTCGGTGCCTTCGACCCACACCTGCCCGACCCGGTATTGCCTGCCAGAGTCCACCCGAAACACTAACTGCGTGGCGACCTCGCCATGCTCTGCTAACATCCCCACCTGGGCAAACTGGTAACCATTATCGGCATAATACGTCTCCACGACCGTGCGGAGCGCGTTGAGCGCCTGCGTCGTAGCAGGGCGTCCGACATACTCCATCGCGGCTTGGGTAAAGAAGTGGCGCTGCTCCTCAGTAACGCCTTCATATTGGGGCGCTAGCAGCTGCAGCTGCGCGCCCTCCTGCACCGACAGGTCGACCGCATACGTCCCGCTCGCGGGTTGCGCCCGTGCCTGCACGACATCGACCACCGCATTCCAATACCCGATCGACCGTAAGTAGTTCTCCACATTGACACTCCCCGTCACGAGGTAATCCTGCATGTAGGGGGCTTGGTCCGCCCTGACCGCCTCCTTCGTGATGAGGGGCTGCAGGAAGTACTCGCGCACTTGGTCTGCGGTCAGCACCGTGGGTGCCGTCGCCCGCACCGTGCCCACGCGATACCGGGGCCCGGCTTGCACCATCAGAGTGATCCCGCCCTCCGCCAGACGCCAGCGCACCTCCGCCTCTGGATACCCCCTGCGTATCAATAAGCGCCGTAAGAAGTATGCGGCATCATCCGCCCGCCACTCCGACGGGGCACGCTCACGCACAAACTCCAGCCGAGGATGGAGCGCGTCCTCTACCCGCGCTAGCTCATCCGCCGCCAGCCCCTGAATGCGCACCACTGTCTCTGCCCGTGTGGGCATCCCGCACAGCAGGGCCACGCATGCCCACAGCACTACCTCCCAGCGGAAAGGTAAGATATATGTGCTCTGTCCTCTATCCGTTCTCATCACTTAAACCGTAGTAAATACATTAATAATCCTCGCGCCTGCTGGTTCTCATCCACCATCGCAGACACCCGCCAGCGTGGATCTAGATCCACATTCGCAGAGGTAAACCGCCGCCCTGTGAAAGGGTCAAACTGCCCGATCTCCAGGTTCATCTTATCGATCCCCTGCAGCACGACCTCACACAGCCCTCGCCAGCCCGGAAAGTCATGCCGCCCCTTTAGCTTAATGAGGAGAACCTGGAACGCCTTTAGCGCTAATGCCTCACTGTTTTCCAGACTACTGCGGGTGGCGCCAGTGGCTAGCAGCGCCATGATATCCGCCTCTGGCAGCGGCGGGGTAGAGGTAAAGCTGACCTCGGGCGAGGAGAGGTCACCATAGACGAGCATATTCACCTCATACTCACCGATCTTAGAATGCCCCACGACCTTAAGGGTCGGGTTCATCACACCGCCAGAGGGCGTAAACTGCACCTGACTGTCATCGAGCCGGAGCTTACTAAAGGGGAGATGCGCCACGGTATCCCTGACGGTAAAGCCCCCCTCCGGCATAGGGCGCGCCACCGTCCCGCCGACCTGGATCGCACCGTCAATATAGCCCTTGGCGACATTCCCCCGAATCAACAGCGGGTCTTCCATCTCCACCCGCACATCCAGCAGCCAGCCAGAGAACGGAGCGGGCACCGCGAACTGCCCAGCATCCCCCGCACTCGCACTGGCGGTGCCAGGGAGCTGCACCTGAGCGACGCCCGACGTCGGCACGCCAATGGGGATCAGCTCAATATCCTTATACACCAGCGACTCCACGACCCCGACCCGACCCGATAACGTCGCTTGTTCCAGCGACCCTCTCAGTGCTAGCTCCGCGTTTGCGCGCATCGACAGGAGGTCGTCCCGGTACAGGAGCGCATGGCTCGCCTGCATGCGTAGATCCATCAGCGGGTTCTGAGCATCAGTAATATCCACCGTCCCGCTTAGGGACAGGGGGGCACCATTCAGCACGGCAGAGAGATCCGCGTTGATGCGCTGCTCCTCGCCAATGTCCGCCTTTAGCTTCAGGTTCTGGATCGCCCCCACCTCCCCTGCATCGATGCGGATCTCCGCTGCCTGCGCCTCCACAGACAGCGCATACCTCGGTGCTGCGATCGTCCCACTGAACTCCCCCTCCGCCTTTAGACTCCCGTCGACATCCTTCAGCATAGGCACGAGGGGGGCTAATCGCCCCAATGGCAGTTCAGCCACCTGGCACGTCCCCTGTAGCGGAGCCGTGCGCAGCGCCTCCTGCGCCGTCGCTGGGTTCAGCAGCCAGTCCGCGAGCTTAAAGGGCACCCGCCCTTGCATGGACACACGGTTCTGAGCCCCTTCTAGGAGTGTAGCCTCCACCTGTAGCTCCTCGCCGCGCGTCTCCCCCCCCATGCTCAAATGCAGCTTCTCCGTTAGGGCTTCCTCCCCCATCTGTAGCCCCTGAATATCGAGCGCATGCACAGCCCCGCTTAGCTGCGGAGCCTCCCAGGTACCGCCTAGATTGATCTGCGCCTCCACTGTCCCCGTAATGGTGGCAGGTAGCGCCTCCTCTGGTAGCCAGGCGCGTAACTCCGCCACCGGCATGGGGGGGAGTTTCAGCCCCAATGCCAGCTCCCCCTCCTGTGCCAGCAGCTCCGCAGCACTACGCACCTCTGCGGTAATCGGTAGCGCCCCGTTTAACCTGAGCCGTTCCGCTGCCCCCTGCAGGACACGCCCCTGCGCGATCGTCAGCACCGCCCCGTCCCACACCACATCCCCGGTCAGGTTCCACTCACCATAATCCACCTCCAGCCCCCGTATCTGTGCAGACTGCGGGTAATCATACCGCACCATGCCTAACATAGAGACAGGCTCCCCATCCGCCGCGATCCGCACCTGCCCACCGCTTAGCTCTAGCTCGCCCGTATGGACGCCTCCGCCAGCCTCGGCAGATACCTCGCCCTGCCCGTGCCACCGCATCGCTACTGGCTCCTCCAGCGTCATCTCCTGCCCGATGTGGGCTAACACCGCATTCATCCAGTCCGGATCCGCCGCCATCACAGTCGCCTCCCCCTGATAAGCACCAGACCCGAATCCATATTCGCCCTCCACCCGTAGCTGCGCCGCCTCTCCATCTGCCCCCCCGAGGTGGAGCGCGCCCTTTACGACCTTATTCGCTAACATCACATCTACGTCAGCCGCAGGCAACGTTACGTGCTCCGCCTCGCCTGGCAGGGAGCACCCATACACGCGTCCCACAGCGGTGGCACGATGCAGGTCTCCATCCTGCAGCTGGACCTCCCCGTTCAGCTCTACCGACGGTGCCCCCCAGTCCAGCCATTGGACCGGAGCCACCGCCCCACTCATTACAGACAGGACGGGAGCTAACCCTACCGCACGCAGCCCATACTCCCCCTTCAGCCCTCGCCAGTCAGTGCCATCTCCCAGCGTCCCATCAGACTCCAGTGAGACCGCCGCCCCGTTCACCTCACCGGCTAACTTAGCCTCATACACTCCCCCCGCTAACGTCGCCACCAGCTCTGCCTGCTCCACCTGATATCCCTCATACAGTAGGGTAGCCACCTCTACATTCAGCCCCCCATCCCAGTCTTTACGCCCCTTCTGCCACCCAGACAGCGTAACCTCTATGCCAGACACCTCCGCCTCTACCGGCAGGTCATAATCTAGGAACTCCTCCAGCACCTCGGCAACGTCCTGCGAGCGTAACACATGCCCCTTGCGTAAGCGCATCTGCGCCACCTCTGCCAGCTCTAGGTCTATCACCGCAGCCCCAACGGCGACACTCCCAGCCCCCGCTAGTCGCTCCCCCGCCCAACTACACCTCACCCCAGACAGCACCACCTGCGGCACCACCTCCCATCGGTCTAATGC
>CAYWAG010000140.1:0-5159 GCA_964455925.1 uncultured Verrucomicrobiales bacterium
GGATTTATTAGAGGAATAATACAATGGCTGCACCATCAATTCGCCCAGATAGAGCTGAGATTTGGCAAGTGAACTTCTCACCACAAGTAGGATCTGAAATCACGAAGTCTCGCCCAGCCATCGTCCTTGATCACGGGCATTCCCACCTCAAGGTGAGGATCGTTGTCCCCATTACAGCGTGGAGGCATGAACGTGACGAGCATAACCCCTTTAAAATCCACATGCTGCCCACTCTTACGAATGGCTTAACGAAAGAATGCGCCGCAGATGCTTACCAGATCAAAACAGCTGCCCTTGAACGCTTTGAATACAAACGTGGGCAGGTCAGTGAGGAGGAGGCAGATGAAGTCGCGGAAGCTGTGGCACTAGCGATAGATCTACCGAGCTTAGGGAGTTAGGCACCGACAGGGGGATATATGAGAAACGCCTGCATCACACGGCCTTTACCAGCCGTGCCGCATATGCTCCATCGGTTTGATCCTTAAAGGGGTTCGCCTTTGCTTGTTGGTTACAGGTGAGCTCTGGGAAGCGGCTTAGCGCCCATTGGATCATGTCCTCGTTCTCCTCGGGGTCGATGGAGCAGGTGGAGTAGATCAGACGCCCGCCTGGCTTCAGGCAGGGGACGAGGTTCTCTACGATCTGCTCCTGCAGAGCGCGGAGCTCGGCGAACTGTGCGGGCTTCAGACGCCACTTTACATCCACCCGGCGGCGGATCACACCCGTGTTCGAGCACGGGACATCGGCGAGAATGGCATCAAACGTGCCATGCCACTCCGTAGGGGCGGGCTGTGTCCAGTCGTGCGCTTGCACCTCGGCGCAGGTAACCCCTAGGCGGTCTAAATTTTCCTCTAGGCGGGGGAGCCGCTTCTCGTTAGCATCAGTGCAGAGGAGGGAGCCCTCGTTCTGCAGGTGCGCCGCGATAAAGGCGGCCTTCCCTCCAGGAGCCGCACAGGCATCTAGCACGTGCTCGCCCGGCTGTGCCGCTACCATGTCCACAGCGTGACGCGTCGCTAAATCTTGTACGTAGAAGTGCCCCGCCTGGATGAGATCATACGGTAGGCGCTGCTGCACCTCGTAGTAACGTGTATCCTCACAGGCGACCAACCCGCGACTCTCCAGCTCCTCCTGCTGTGCATCACTGAGAGGGAGCAAGGGGTTCTGACGCACGTAGTTCTCTGCCGGGGTGTTGTTCCAGTCCACCAGCGCTAGGGAGTTCTGCAGGCCGAACTGCTTACGCCAGCGCTTCCAGAGCCAGCCGGGGTGGCTGTATTGGATGGCGTAGGGGACATCATCGAGCTCATCTATGAAGCGCTTCCGGAGTAGGAGCACCTTACGTAAGACGGCATTGATCAGGCCACGTGCAGGCACGCGGGCGCAGTTCACCGTCTCATACACCGCCGCATGGTCCGGGATGCGTAGGATCATGAGCTGTGCGACCCCGACGCGTAAGATGTCGCGCACCTCATGGTCCAGCCGCCCCTTACGGATGCGCCCGATCCAGTGGTCGATGAGGTCGCGGTGCCGTAACACAGCCATCAGGATAGCCTGGAGTAAGGCCCGATCCTCAGAGCTCAGATCGTTCCGAGCCGCGTGCTTATCCACGAGAGACTCCGCATAGTCGTGGCCCTTAGACCAGGCGCGGAGCGCAGAGACCGCGGCGCGGCGCACGTTTTTATCCTGTTTTGGCATAGTGTATAAACGGGGTAATGAGGGACGTATTACGCTCCTGTGGCTTGACGCCCGATGGAGTGGTACTCGAACCCTTGCTGCGCAGCAGACTGAGGGTCCAGCAGGTTACGCCCATCGAAGATGAGGTTCGCACTCATGAGGGAGCGCACCTGCGCGAGGTCTGCATTTGCAAACTCTGGCCACTCTGTCGCGATCACCAGTGCCTCTGCACCCTCAGCACAGCTGTAGATGTCATCTGCAAAGGTGACCTTGCCCTCGAGCCCGCCGAACTTCTTAGCCGTCCCGATCGCCTCTGGATCGTAAACCGTTACCTCTGCACCCTCAGCGATCATGTCGTGGATAAGCTTAATGGCGACAGACTCTCGGACGTCGTCCGTGTTCTGCTTAAAGGCTAGACCCCAAACCGCGATCTTCTTCTCCTGCAGGACCCAGAGCTTCTCGCGGATCTTGTTCAGGAAGAGGGAGCGCTGATCTTCGTTGATCTCCTCTACTTGCTTCAGGAGGTCAAAGGGATACCCGAGGGACTCGGAGATCGCGATAAATGCCTTCACATCCTTAGGGAAGCACGACCCACCGTACCCCAGACCCGCGTTTAAGAAGCGACGCCCAATGCGGTCATCCATCCCGATCCCTTCGGCAACCTTCTCGATGTCCGCCCCAGAGGCCTCACAGATACGCCCTACGGCATTAATGTAGGAGATCTTCAGCGCGAGGAAGGAGTTCGCCGCGTGTTTAATCAGCTCGGCAGACTCTACATCTGTCACCAGCACAGGAGCGACAAAGGGCTCATACACCTTCTGCATGATGGTGGTAGCACGCTCATCGTTAGAGCCGAACACGATGCGATCTGGGTTTAAGAGATCATCAACAGCACTCCCCTCACGGAGGAACTCTGGGTTAGACGTTACGCCAAACTCACAGCCTGCAGGCGCATAGCGTTGGAGCGTCTCCTCTACCTTTTGACCCGTCTTCACCGGCACCGTGGACTTATCTACGATCACCTTATACCCCATCTCAGGAGTGAGGCATTGCGCGATCTCACGAGCAACCTTCTCAATGTAAACGAGATCGACCGACCCATCCTCCTGCGGAGGCGTAGGCACGGCGATAAAGATAACCTCCCCATCACGCACTCCGTCTTCTGTCGAGGTCGTGAACTTGAGACGTCCCGCGCCTACGTTCTTCTTCACCAGCTCTTCTAGCCCAGGCTCGTAGATCGGGATCTTACCGTCTAGTAAGGTCTGCACCTTCTCTGCATTATTGTCGACACAAGTCACCTCGTGCCCCACTTCTGCGAAACACGTGCCTGTGGTGAGCCCTACGTATCCGGTTCCAATGATGGTAATCTTCATATGTTACCGATGGAGTTAGCAACCCCTCAGCACCATTGCAAGCGCATTTCACTTCTTCACTATAACGCGTAAATAGTTGCGCCGCACATCTAGACATTAAAAATATTTCCCTACGGTCTCGCAGTCCTCCCGCATCTCTGTTATTCACTCTCTCCCTAACGCTCATGAACTTCCCCTTTCTTAATCGCAGTAAAGACCCCTTAGTAGACACCACCGCCCCTGGCTCCCGCATTCGGCTCGTGGTCGGACTAGGGAACCCAGGTAAGAACTATGAGCGCACGCGGCATAATGTCGGGTTCGAGGTCCTAGATGACCTCCTACGTGGCACGGGCATAGAGTTTAAGCGCGAGCGCAAGTGGCTCGGCGAGGTCGCCAAATACGAGGGCGTCACCCTCGTAAAGCCCCTCACCTTCATGAACGAGAGTGGTAAGTGTGTGGGGAAGCTCGCCCGCTTCTTTAACCTTAGCCCAGAGGAGATCCTCGTCGTTACCGATGACGTCACGCTTAATACTGGTGCCATCCGCCTCCGCCAAAAAGGCAGCCATGGCGGGCAAAATGGAGTGCGCTCCATCATTAATCACCTCGGTAGCACCGAGTTCCCACGCCTTAAGCTCGGGGTCGGAAAAGCCAGCGGAGCAGCGCTCACAGGGCATGTTCTGGGGAAATTCCCGCCAAATGAGCGTGAAGTAGTAGAAAACATGCTTGCCACAGCCTCGCGAGCAGTCCTAATGTGCGTAACTCGCGGTGTTGAGGCAGCTGCCAATGAATATAACACCACCAACAATTCTTCCAAACCTAAATAAGAATGAGCAGAAAATACGAAGCCCTCATCGTTGTCGACACAAAAGGCAAGACTCAGTCCGCACAAGAATTCCAAGATGCAATCGCACAGGAGCTAACGGATAACGGCGCAACCATCACCGAGACCACCCCTCTCGGTCGCAAGACCTTCGCATACAACGCACGTAAACTTGACGGCGCACACTACTATAACTTTAACTTCACCGCAGATCCATCTGCGATCGAGGTCATTAAGGAGAAGCTCGCGCTTAACTCCGACATCTACATGCAGTACTACCAAAAACTTGCATAAGACGCTAGACGAGCATCCGAACACATGATACAAGGGAGCTACTATGGGTGATTTTAATAAAGTAATGATCCTCGGACGTCTCACCAGAGACCCTGAGGTCCGCTTCACTCCTAACGGGACCCCTGTCTGTGATATTGGACTCGCAGTGGGTCGTCGCGTCGGGGGCGGTGAAAGCGGAATGGAGCGCAGAGAAGAGACGACATACATCGACGTCACACTCTGGAACCGCCAAGCCGAACTCGCAGGTCAATACCTCGCAAAGGGCCGAGAACTCTTCGTAGAAGGGCGTCTCACGCTTGACAGCTGGGATGATAAGACCACGGGCCAAAAGCGCACTAAGCTGAAGGTCGTCTGTGAAAACATGCAGTTCATCGGTGGCGGTGGTGGCGGAGGCGGACAACGTCCAGCCCCGCAACAACAACAGCAGCAGCAAGGTGGATACGGCAACAACGCCGGCTACGCAGCCCCTGCCGCACCGCAACAGCCCGCTTACCAGCAAGAGCCTCCCGCATATCAACAGCAGCCCGCTCCTCAGCAGGCACCAATGGCGCAACCCGCCCCAATGGAGCCGCAGTTCGAGCCCGAGGAAGACGACGACATCCCGTTCTGATCCTCACGGGGTAAGCCAGATAACCAACTGAGGAGACTCTCTCCTCACACCAACAAGCTCCCTTACCCGGGAGCTTTTTTTATGTCGTGACACACTTTACGCGTGCATTTTAAGTATTCCTATGAGGGGGCGGGGTGCTTGACGGAGGATGGCATCACTGGCATGATATCAGTATGAGAAAAATCCCTTTTTCAGCTGTTGCTCTGACCTTTTTGTTTCAGGGCTGTCTCTTTTCGGAGGAAGTACCTGCAGAGCCAGAGAGCATTTCCTTATTTGACGGGCAGACCCTCGCAGGGTGGCAACCAGTTGTCGCTACACATGCTAAGTTCTGGCAGGTTAAGGATGGGATGATCTATGGCTACAATGTGGATGAAGAGGGGAAGTCCCACAGCACTTATCTTGTCACGACAGAGCA
>CAYWAG010000141.1:0-3795 GCA_964455925.1 uncultured Verrucomicrobiales bacterium
AGAGTGAGCAGATCGCCACAGAGCACCCCCAGATCGTAGACCAGCTCACCCGGCTCTATGAAGTCAGCTACTGGGATGGCATCAGCCACCCAGATACCTATTACGGCGCCATCGGGTATGAACAAGGGAGCGACTTCCACCGCGCCTGCCGTAAGGCGGGCATCAAACGCGGGTATCAGCCCGTGCCAAAGGCACTAAAGCAGCTGAACTAAGGTTCCGCAGTTAGGAAAACCACAGAGGGTTTTTATTTATTTTGATCAAATGATTCCATCTAAATTCAATTTATAGACCTCATTGAGTCAAATAGGAGTTTTGAGAGATATTGGATTACCTTCACCTACTGGGTGAAAGCGTCCGATTGTGAGAATAAACCACAAATCCTACTCCTCTGTGCCTGAGCCTCTGTGGTTCAAATCATCTGCGGATTCTAGGATGGGCTAGTGCTCCTGAATCACCTTGAGAACATCTTCTGCTTGCTTAGTAGTGGATGCCTTTTCATCCTTCCAGATGAGCTTGCCTTGGTGAAAGAGGAAGGCCTGACGCTTAGGGTAGCCACCTAGGATCTTAAGCTGCGGTACCTTAAAGGCACGGATCACCGCGAAGCTTTGGTCCGCCAGGAGCGGAAAGGGCAGATTATGCTCTGTGGCGAATGCCTTTTGTGCCTCGGGCTTATCCGCAGAGACGCCTATGACCTTTACTCCTGCCTCGGTAAGGGTCGTGTAGGCGTCGCGTAGCGAGCAGGCCTGCTTCGTGCAGCCCGGCGTGCCTGCCTTAGGGTAGAAGAAAATCAGCGCCCACTCCTCCCCTGCTAGATCCTGTAGCGCCACCGTCGCACCGCTCTGGTCTGGCGCACTCACCGTAGGAATAGCGTCTCCGATCTGGAGCGGAGACGAGAGTGCAGTACAGCTGAGAAGACCGCTGGAGAAGAGGGAGCAAAGAGTAGGGAAGCGCATGATCCAGAAAGATCGCACGCATCCCTCGCCGCGCAACTCAGAATCGGGTGGAATTTTACGCCCCGATCGTTTTCTTCACCGCCTTACAAATATGGTCGGACCAGAAGTCCACATCGGCTTGTTCCTTTGCCTCCACCAGCACGCGGATCTTCTTCTCCGTGCCGGAGTAGCGCACCAGGGTGCGTCCCGTAGTGGTTAACGCAGCCGTGGCTTCCTTTATAGCAGTGGCAAGCTTAGGCACATCCTCGATCTCGGGCTTATCGTTGACGTAGAGGTTCGTGAGGAGCTGTGGATACTCGCTCATGCAGTCCGCGAGCTGGGACAGAGGCTGGCCCGTCTTACGAAGCTCCGCTAGGACTACGAGGGCACTGAGCAACCCGTCGCCCGTGGTCGTGTAGTCCCCAAAGATAATATGCCCAGAGTTCTCCCCTCCCAGCGAGAACCCACCTTCTAGCATACGCTCCATGACGAGCTTATCACCGACGCCGGTAGTCTCCAGCGTGATACCTGCCGCCGCAAGCGCATCGCGCAGCCCCAGGTTACTCATAACAGTAGCCACCAGCGTGTCATTCTTCAGCTCGCCCCGTGCCTTCATCGCCAGAGCCGCCAGACAGAGGATGCGGTCTCCTGTGATCACGGCGCCAGTCTCGTCGATCATGATGAGGCGATCCCCGTCACCATCGAAGCAGACCCCAAGGTCTGCCCCATGCTCACGGACGAGCTGGGCAGCCGCCTCTGGGTGCACTGCACCGCAGTCCTTGTTAATGTTCTTCCCATCTGGCTCTACCGCCATCGGGATAACCTCGACCCCTAGGGACTGGAGGAAACCAGGCGCGCTAAAGCAGGTGGCACCATTTGCACAATCGACCACGACCTTCAGACCGCTGAGGTCGACACCCTCTGCGATACTACTGAGGCGCTGGTAGTAGAGCCCCTCTGGGTTCTCTGGGCTCATAGAGAGACCTACATCCCCTAGCGTCATCCCCGCATCCTCGTCCTCCAGCAGGGCCTCGATCTCCTCCTCCTGCTCATCAGAGAGCTTATACCCATCATCGTTAAAGATCTTAATGCCGTTATCCTCATAGGGATTATGCGAGGCCGTGATCATGATGCCTGCCGCCGCGTTCGTCTCACGCGTCATATAGGCAGTCACCGGGGTAGAGACCACCCCTAGGTGGTGGACAGAGACGCCCTCCGCCAGGAAGCCCGCGGTCATCGCCGCCTCTAACATAACACCAGAGACACGGGTATCGAGACCGATCACGACACTCTCCTCCTCCCCGATCTCGATCACCTCACAGACCGCCCGCGCAAGCTTAGTGGCGAACTCTGGGATCAAGGGAAACTCATTCGCCTTACCGCGAATACCATCAGTTCCGAAAAACGACTTAGACATATAACCACTAGTCAGAACATGGATTTTCGCCCTTGTCGATACTGGGTGTGATTTTATACCGATTCCCCGTGCCTTCTATGCTGGCGTATGGTACTGCTCATCAGATGACTCGTGTTCTCTGTATTGTTTCTGCCCTGATTGCATTCGGGCTGGTGGGCTGTATCACGCATGACCAGCAGCCGGTCCTCCCTCCTGCGGGAGCCTCGCCGCAACTCTTTGCCCACTATAAAGCCGGGCGCGACAGTAAGCTGGCAGAGGGATGGACACGAGGGTTTGACATGTCTGGGGTCTCCTTTAATTCCCGTAAGACTTGCACTCTCATCACTCCCCGCCATGTCGTTATGGCCCGGCACTTTCAGCGCCCCGTAGGTGCCACCATCACCTTTCATGATCGCTCTGGCAATGTCATCAGACGCACCCTAGAGGCCAAGGTCAACACACACACAGATGTAGCGGTGGGCCTCCTCAACATGGCGGTGCCACAATGGTATCGCGTTTACCCCCTCCCCTCTCCAGAGTGGAAGGAGGAGGACCTCGTGGGGCAGCCAATCGCCGTGACGGATCAAAAGCGGGGGCTCTTCTTTCACCGCATCGCAGCAGTGAGATCTGGGTTCTTACGCATGCAATACGACCCCGACGAGAAACATGGATGGGGGAAGAAGCTGGTCTCTGGCGATAGTGGGAACCCCTCCTTCATCATTCATAACGGGCAGCTCGTACTGGCAGAGACCCACACCACCGGCGGCCCCGGCGCGGGTCCATATTACGGAGATACCCGCCTACAGTCCGCCATTAAGGACGCCGTAAAAGAACTAGCCCCCGCCTACCGCGTAAAGATCGCGCACTAACTAATGGGCAGAAGTCAGCGAAGCGGTGTAATCCTTTCTCCACCCTTTGCTCCAATTCCCATGCTCCCAGTAGACTTTACAGTTATGCTCGAAGGCCTCCCCAGGCATCCCAATGGTGTCAGGTGCGAACTTTACTGGGAATCTCGGTGTGAATTTCAGAAACACCCCGTTATCATCCCAACGAAATTGATCTGGATAAGCCGCTATTATATTGGATGCATAGTTGCTGAGAAAGCTCCTCTCCGTGGGGTAACTTCCAGTCGCCAAATAGTGCAGGTAGAATTCTTTTCTAATCAACTGCACCTCACTCTCCAGGGGGTACGCTTCTTTCTGGTCGGGTAAAAACCGATCAACCAATAGAAACGTTACGGCTGCAATTAAAATACTATTGAGGATCAATTGATATTTCATCATGTGCTTCGTGGGGGCACCGCCTCTGGAGCGGCAAGGGCGCTTCTGACTCTCGGTTGCCCCTGTGAGCGTAACTCTTTAGGTAGGTGACGGCGAGACGCCGTCACTCCCCTCGCGTTCCTTACTCTTACTCTTACTCTTGCTCTTGCTCTGCCTTTTTGTCGGCGGACTTTGCGGCCTCGGCGTA
>CAYWAG010000141.1:3895-5139 GCA_964455925.1 uncultured Verrucomicrobiales bacterium
CTTACTCTTGCTCTTGCTCTGCCTTTTTGTCGGCGGACTTTGCGGCCTCGGCGTATTCCTTATGCTTAGCGAGCTGGGACTTAAAGCTGACCGCCATTTGTGCGATCTCGCTCTCAGGGTCGAGCGCGATGATCTCTTCTAGGACAGTGCCTGCTTCATCGAACTTCTCTGCATTCATATAGGTGTCGATCTTCATGCCGAGGAGTTCTTGCTGTGCGATCGGCTCTAGGTCTGTGTTCGCGGCGATATGTGCATCAATGGCGGCGATCGCGCCATCTGTGTCTTGTGCCTCTACCTTAGCGTTAACAATGATAAAGAGGCGGTTAGTCTGGAGGCTGCTCTTAAGCTCAGCGGGGAGATCATCCTGCTGGAGAAAGGTGTCGATGGCGGCAGTGGCGGTATCGACATCATTGGCGGCAAGGGCGGTGTCCACCTGTTGGCTCAGGGTCATGAGCGCCGCGTCTAGGTCCATTCTGCTCTTAAACCCGGTGGTGTCCTCGGGGTCGTTCGCATAGATGACTTCCATCTCTGCCTCATAGAAGCTGGAGAACTCCAGAGGCAGGAGGTTCAGCGCCGCGAGGTATCCCTCGGCCTTAGCCACGCCCTCTAGCTCATCAGCAGCTGCGATGGCAGAGGCATATTGTGCCTTGATGCCCTGCAGCTCGGTAAGGTGCACGACGTATGACTCCGCGCCACCCTCTTGGTAACCTGTGCGCGCGTATGGGCGTCCGTCGGCATCCATGAGGATCACTGTCGGGAAGCCTTGGATTTCATACACGGTCGCTAGCGCCTCGTTCTGCTCCTTTAGCTCCGCACTGATCTCTGTCTGGCGGGGGAAGTCTAGCTCTACGAGCACGAACTTATCCGCTACATATTCCTGGAACGCCTCCTGCTGGAAGACCTCTTCATCCAGCTTAATGCAATACCCGCACCAGTCTGAGCCAGTGAAGTCCACGAGGAGGGATTTGTTCTCAGCGGCGGCTTGCTTCTTAGCAGCCTCAAAGTCCGTTACCCAGCCCTCGCCTGCTGCGAAGAGAAGAGAGGAGGATAGAGTCAGGGCGGTGGCGATAGTAGGGAGGACTTTCATAAGTTCGTGATAGATACGCGTTCTGTGCGTTACAGCACTACAGCGTGTATAAGGGGGGCTATTGTGTATGCAATGCGGGAAATCTACTAGAAAACATTACACCTCACATTACGGCGGTAAAGACTGTGGCACGAGCGTCCCGCTCGTGAATACATCC
>CAYWAG010000142.1:0-5097 GCA_964455925.1 uncultured Verrucomicrobiales bacterium
GCGTTGACGGTGCCAAAGGCGGCGGTGCTCTCTATTTCGGCGGGGTCGGGGATCGTGAATGTGGTGCATCCTGATGAGAGCTGGGAGGGGCGCGAGGTGAAGGTCGGGTATGTTAATGACCGCGTGGCAGAGGTCGTGGATGGACTGACGGAGGAGGATGAGGTCATGGTCGATGGGCATTGGTCCCTGCAGCTGGAGGATGACATTACCGTTACCCGCGAAGAGGAGGAGTGAGTGCGAGGATGAGCATGGTGAGGAACAGCAACGGTAAAGGCTGGGCTACGCTCCTGGGCTGGGCTACGCTCCTGAAGTGGGGGCGCGCCCCCGATATCCTCCCAACCGTAGTGACCATTATCATGGCTCTGCTGGCAGTGATGCTATTGATCGGGAGCTGCCTGCGGTCATGGTATGCGCTGCCTCAGATCTCGGTGGAGGGGGCGCAATACTCTACGGTGGATAGTGTTGTGACCGGGGGGGCTAAGCTGCTGCTCCTGCTGTGGTTTGGCGCGGTCGCGGTCGTGGTTGGTGGACGCATCTGGGGAGGCGCCGTGAGATCTGCGTGGGGGCTGATGCTACATGCCAGCTTGGCGGGCGCGGCTGTGGTGCTGATGTATCCGTTAGCGGTGCTATTGCTGGATGCGGACATCGTGGGGGATGCGGCATGGATGCAGCAGCAGCATGATACGCTGACCTGGCTAGGTGGGGATATCTATCGGGCGCATTCGGAGCGGAGCGTGGAGTATGGGATGGGGGTGCTGGCACAGGATCCGCCCGAGCGGTTAGCTGTATTCCGTCCGCCTACGGGGGCGCTGGGCTTAGAGCGGCTGAACGACTGGATCTGGTGGCTGGGGTATGGACCAGCGTGGACGCAGTTTGTGGGGAAAGGGTGGTTCTATGCCCTGCTGGGGTTTCTCTTATTATGCCTGTGTAGCGTAGGAACAGCATGGCGACAGGATGTGCCCCAGGCGCGCATCCTGATGCGATCTGGCGTAAAGCAGGTGATCGTTATGGGGCTGGCTGTTATGTGTCTGATGGCGGGGTATTTGATGGGGGTTCGGCAGAGCCTGCGGCAGGCAGAGGCGGCTACTGCAGGGGGGGATTACGCCCAGGCAGAGACCGCATTGCATCGTGCGATGTCCCTGATGCCTGCGCTACAGCATGACACCGGGGTGATGCGCCAACTAGGATATACGCAGTGGCGGCTAGGGCAGCAGGATACCCCAGAGGCACAGCTTTACCAGCTCGACTGGTTTGACCGGCATGGCTATCATGACCGAGCGGGCGCACTGCTGCAGGAGCTGGTGGCGCTGGAGTTCCCTAGACATGCCCAGCGGGAGCTGTCCCGCCAGATGTTACGAGTAGCGGTGAATGACCTAAATTCAGGTAAGCTCGCGCAGGGGATGGCGCTGTTGACTGCACTCTTAGAAAGAGAGCCGAGCTGTCTGCAAGCGCTCTTTCATAGCCAGCTGGGCAGCTTACAGGCACAGAATGTGAGCACGAGCCGAGAGGCGAATGCACGGTTACATACGCTGTATCAGGGGATCAAAAGAAAGAATAAGCGCGGAGTATTAGCGACATCAGACTGGCTGGTGGCGCAGGCCGAGTTCGCTGCTGGGGAGACCTCGGCGGCGTGGGAAGCGCGGCGTAGATCGAAAGGACAGAAATAAGGGGCAGAAATGAGAGGCAGGAAGTCAGCATATCGCTTACGGGGGCGGGTATCGGTCGCGTGTTGGGGGACATTGGCGCTAGTGCTGGGCTGGTGGTGGAGCACGGGCCAGTCTGGGCGACAGGTGACCCTGTATTCCTATTTGGCACCAGAGAGGGCGCAATGGATTACAAGCGCGGCACCAGAGCAGTATAAGGCGTGCCTACGGAAGGAGGTGCGCCTCAGATCCGAGGTGGAGCATGCCTGGATCAGTGTGACCGCTGAGGGTGGGGGCGAGCTACTGGTGAATGGGAACCCCGTGGGGGCGCAATCCCTGTGGCGACCGACCCGTCACTTCCAAAACGGACTAACAGAATCCGGACAACGGCTCTCAGGAAACGAGCCGATTATCTCGTATAATTTTCCGCGTGAATACCAGTGGTCGGGACATGCCAATGATCGCGTCATCCTCCACTTTGATCTCACTCCCTACCTAGAACGCGGGGAGAATACGATCGCGCTGGACCTGGAGGCGCGGGTGCCACAGCCTGCAGCGATAGCGTGGGGGGAGATCGGGCTGCGTGATGGCTCCACCGTCCCCCTCCAGACGGATGCGACGTGGCGGGCGGAGCCGGTGCCAAAGGGGCTGAAGCGCATGAGCTGGGCTGACCCTAGTGAGTCTGTAGCGCATTGGGCGCCTGCCGTGGCATCTCAGCGGGCTACACGCAGAGCGTTTGTCTCCAGCGTTCCATCCGGGATCTACACCACTCCACAGGCTACCTCCTGGGTGCGGGCAGACACGGGCAACACGGCACTGGAGTTTGAGACCTCCTTCTCGCTTTCAGCCCCCTCCGCTCCAGCCTGGATGCGGGTGACGACCCTCGCGCCGTATTGGGTCTGGGTGAACGGCGAGCGACTAGGGGTGACCCGCGCTAAGCGCAAGGGGCATAATGGTGCCGAGTGGCAGGTCTCCTGGGAAGGACGACGTCCGCTCGCCACTCCTCCTGTAGAGCTAGATCCAGATGAGACCGGCGGCTTCTTTGGCGGGGAGCGGTTCCGCGCTCCTCGACACGGGGACCCCACTCAGAACGACTTCCACCGGAACGACAATACACAGAACCGCACCACAGAACGCCCGAACCAGGTCGCCGCCCCCCTCGATGACCGGCGCAGCCCAGAGGATCCCACTGGGCGACCGCAAGATCCCTATGGGTATTATGAGGAGCCTACGACCGCCGTCCCGCATGCCCTCCTCCGCCAGCAGTACACGGCGCAGCAACATGGGTATGACCTCTCCACCCTTCTGCACGCCGGAGAGAATACGATCCGGGTTCGGCTAATAGATGAGCAGGCGGGGCGCACCGACACGTATGGAGGGAGCCAGCCTCTCAAGTTTGCGCTGACGGGGCAGGCTGGGGAGCAGGCTCTCGGGGCGCTAACGTGGAGCGGTGGGGTGCGGGGCGACCAGATGCGGGCGGCTCCACCGCTGAAGTTTCTCGGGGGAGCGGTAAGGGCTGCTTCTCCCTGGCTAGCAGTGTGGCTACCCGTCGTCTTTCTACTCTTCTATTGGCAAGGTCAGCGGCTCTCACCTGTGAAAAACTTCTTGCTCATTTTCTCCCTTGTCCTGCTGGCGGGCGAGTTACTGTATGCGGGGTATGCGGAGCGGAGCGAACTCATCACGATGCATTCGCCGGTCTGGCGGATGGTCGGGATGGTGCTGGCAGTTTTGCTCGGGGGCGTTTCGCTGTTTTTCCCGCGTCATCGTCTCCCTGCGCAGGGGGGGCGTGGGACTCTAGCGCTTCTCGTAGGCTTATTGGGACTCACCTTTGGGCTGCGCATATGGATGGTAGAGCATCAGCCCATAGATGATGACGAATACGCCTCTATCCAAGCCGTGCTCTCCATCGCAGAGACGGGGCAGCCCCTTATCGCTCCCGACATCTGGTATTCTCGTAGCCCAGGATACCATTACCTCTGTGCGGGGTTCGTGAAGCTCTTTGGAGGCAGTGTGCTCGTCCTGCGTCTGTATTCGGTACTCTTTGCCGTCCTCACCGGGGCACTCCTGTGGTGGATGGCGCGGCAATACTTTAAGCCCGGTTGGATCGCCCATGCGGCGCTCTTACTCTTCGCGTTGCACCCCTTTCTGATATTTAGTGGGCACATTGCGCGCTTTTACCAGCAGCAGCAGTTCTTTGTCCTGCTCATGCTGCACCTCTTTGTGGTAGGCTTCCTGCATCAGCCGACACAATGGCACCGGGTCGGCGCTATTCTCGCCTTTTTAATGGCGGTCCTCTCACAAGAGATCTCCATCAGCCTTGTTCCTGTATTGATCGTGCTCTACCTTCTCTTCGGGCGGGGCGTCCCTTTCCGCTGGGAGTTTAAGGCCGTGCTCTATATTCTCTTCGCAGGGCTGGTGATCTTTGCCGATATTGCCTTTTTCCAGATCAAATGCCTGACGCGTGCGACTGGAGTATCACCAAATGTGGAGGCCACCCTAGCACCCACCTTTTGGGAATTAGGGAACCTCTTCTCCATGTTTATTGGGTATTCGCGTCTGCACCTCGTGCTCTCCGTCTTTTACCTCATGAGCCTCGCCTACTCGCTACGCCGCCGCTCTGCCGTCTATCTGACCCTTCATGTCGCCCTCTTGGTCTCTATCGTCCTCTTTAACTTCCTCATTACCTCGGTGAGCTTTCGGTATATGTACTCTCTCATCCCGCTATGGATTCTGCTAGGGGCACATGGGATGAGCTGCTTTGGCATGTGGGTTTGGGCACATCTCGGCGGTATTACTAGTAAGGCACGCATTGGGTCGGTCATTGCCAGTGGAGTAGCTCTGGCGGTCGTGATTCTCTCCTTCTCCCCCTGGCGTATTCTCCACTCCTATGCCCACAAGCTCCTGGGCGATCCCATAAGCGCCCTCGCCTACGTCCGCCAGAACCTACGCACCTCTGACCAAGTCATGATCACCGAGCCCCACCCACACGCCGCTAAGCTCGAACTCGGCCGCGTAGACTATGACCTCGTCGTCCCCATCCTCTACGACTTTACCTACCAAGACCTCTCCACCGGAGGAAGCCTCCGAGACCGCAATGGGAACGCCCTCGTCGTCAACCGCCTCGCCCAGATCCAACAAATCTTTACCGAAAACCCCCGCGTCTGGATTCTGCTCAACCGCGAGAAATTCCGCTCCCGAAAGAAAAACATCCGCTGGGAATACCCCAGCGCCCGCGAGGAACTCTTTATCCGCCAAAACTGCTCCCTCCAATACAGTGCCTACCTCTGGGACGTTTACCTCTGGGATGCCGCCGCCGGCACCTATAAGACCTTCCGCCGCGAACCAAACCAATGGGTAGAGTAAGACAAGGAATTTCCTAAAAGGGAAACATTCTCGCGTGGGAGCACATGACTCTACATGCCGAACCCTTATAACTCACATTACGGCGGTAACC
>CAYWAG010000143.1:0-5080 GCA_964455925.1 uncultured Verrucomicrobiales bacterium
CGATCTTGAGGTCGCCCTTGTGCACCATACAGGAGCCGACGAAGCCGAGGTCGACGACTTTCTCACCACCATAGTAGGAGAGGCCGCGGATGACGTCGTGGGTGTAACGCTTGGAGACGTCGTCGTTGTGCACGTCTGGGTCGGCGATCATGGGCTCGTCAATGATGTCGAGGTCGACGGTGAACTCGGCGCTGTATTTGGCATTCGCGTCTGGGGTAAGGGCTGGCTTCTCGCCCGAGCGGATCTCGGCGATGCGGGCGTCGGCCTTGTCGATGAGGCCCTGGAGGACGCCGCCTTCGTTGTCCATGCCCTTGTCGATCATGACTTGGATACGGGATTTGGCGATCTCGAGGGATTCGATGAGGGTGTCGTCCTGCGAGATACAGATGGAGGCCTTGGCCTTCATCTCGGCGGTCCAGTCGGTGAAGGTGAAGGCTTGGTCCGCAGGGAGGGTGCCGATGTGGACCTCGATGATGCGGCCTTGGAAGACGTTCTCGCCGAACTCCGCCAGCATCTGAGCTTGGGTGGAGTGGACGACGTCACGGAAGTCGATGTGCTCCTTGAGGTCGCCCTTGAAGGTGACTTTGACGGACTCTGGGATGGGCATGGTGGCCTCACCGGTAGCGAGGGCGAGGGCGACGGTGCCGGAGTCGGCTCCGAAGGCGACGCCTTTGGACATCCGGGTGTGGGAGTCACCCCCGATGATGATGGCCCAGTCGTCAATGGTGAGGTCGTTGAGGACCTTGTGGATGACGTCGGTCATGGCGTGGTAGTCGCCCTCTGGGTCACGCGCGGTGATCAGCCCGAAGTCGTTCATGAACTTCATGAGCTTAGGAATGTTGGCCTGCGCCTTCTTATCCCATACGGAGGCGGTGTGACAGCCGGATTGGTAACCCGCATCTACGGTAGGAGAGATGACGGTGGCAGCCATGGCCTCTAGCTCCTGAGAGGTCATGAGGCCGGTGGTGTCCTGGGAGCCAACGATGTTGACCTTGACGCGGACGTCGGAGCCAGCGTGGAGGGTCGCGCCTGGCGTGGTGCCGACGGCGTTGCGGTTAAAGATCTTTTCTACGGCGGTGAGGCCTTGGCCTTCGACAGAGATTTCCTTGGATGGAGCGAAGACCTGTGGCGCATCGATACCGAGGGTCTCAGCGGCGAAGCTCTGGAGCTTCTTACCGAAGACGACGGCGTAGGAGCCGCCAGCCTTGATGAACTCGACCTTTTGCGGCGTGAGGGCCTTGGAGATGTCGGTGAGGGCGGTGTCGCCGTTGTAGAGGGTCTTGTCCTTGGTGTTGATGGTGAGGACGGTGCCGGTATCGACGGAGTAGACTTGCTCGAGGACGGCATCGCCGTTTTCATCGGTGACGACATTACCGTCGTCGTCCTTCTTCTTCGCCCAGTTATCGAGGTCGATCCCGATGCCGCCGGTGACACTGACGGTGGTGAGGAAGATAGGAGAGATACCATTCGTGCCCGCTACGATCGGGAAGATGTTCACGAACGGGATGTATTGGCTGCCTTGCTTACCGGTCCAAAGGGCGACGTTGTTCACGCCGGACATACGGGAGGAGCCGACGCCCATGGTGCCCTTCTCGGCGATGAGCATGACGCTCTTGCCTGGGTGCTGCGCCTTGAGTTCGGTGATTTCCTCCTGCGCCTTTGGGGAGATGAGACACTTACCGTGGAGCTCACGGTCGGAACGGGAGTGGGCTTGGTTACCCGGAGAGAGGAGGTCGGTAGAAATGTCACCGATGCCAGCCACGTAGGTGACGACTTCGATCTCCTCCTGCACCTCTGGGAGGCTGGTGAAGAACTCCGCCTGCGCGTAGCTCTCGAGCACTTCCTTAGCAGCGGCGTTGCCCGCCTTATACGCATCGGCAAGGCGCGCGTAGTCGGCATCGTAGAGGAAGACCTGGGACTTAAGAACCGCAACCGCGCTGCTGCTGATGGCGGCATCGTCTCCGAGAGCGAGATCGAGAAGGACCTCGATGGACTGTCCACCCTTCATGTGGGAGAGTTGCTCGAAGGCAGACTCGACAGAGATTTCCTCTACCACGGACTCACCGAGGATGATTTCCTTCAGGAAGTTCGCCTTTACGACCGCCGCGCTAGTGGTTCCGGGGAGGGTGTTGTAGGTAAAGAAGATGAGGGCATCTTTCTTATCCGGGCTGGAAGGATCCTTGATGAGTTCTACGATTTCCGCAATTAGTGCTCCATCATCGATTGGCTTCGGGTTTAGGCCTTGGCTCTCGCGCTCTTTGATCTCTGTTAGGTAGTCTGTGTATAAACTCATATTCTACCTGTAACATGAAGAATTCCTCCTCCCGTTGGCAATGGTAAAAAGGCAAAATCCTTGGCTCTCTTTGTGAGATTAAATCTCAATAAACTTATCGAATCCCTTCTACGTAATCCTTCATCGTCACGAACTCAAACCGATCCTGCCGTGCACACTCCCGGCAAAACTCCTTCACCAGGTCATAATAATTCTGCTGTTCTCCCTGTGCGCGGTAATCCGCAAAGTGTAGGGACAGAAAGACCACCTTCTGAGATGCCTCGCCCCACAGTTGGCGCAGCACCTCCGCATTGCTCACGCCATCCACCATCCAGTTATAATCCATGCCGATCGAATACTGCCCATTCGCCAGCTTCCAGCTGGGCACACTCAGCGTCAGCACATCGTGGCGGTATTCCGGGGCTCTCCCCACCTGGGAGAAGTCATACACATACTCATTATCCCGCAGAGCCTTATAGAGTTCATCATTGATCGCCAAGTAAGGTGCCCTAAACCCCACGCACTTATACGGCGATCCATCTTGTGCTGTAAACCGCTCTGCCACATGCTGATCGAACCAGCTCAGCTCCTTATCCCACTGCGCGTAGCTCCATTGACTCCCATTACAATGCCTGACCGTATGTGACCCGAGCTCATGCCCAGCATCGAGGATCGCCTGCGTCAACCGTAGTCGCTTAGCGATATCTGCCTTACTCCCCCCATACCCGATCTCTGGAGTCCCCAGCCCACCGGTGAACCAATATGTCGAGTTCGCATACATCGTAAACCGGGCGGGGCGTCCATTGAGCTGTGTCAGCTCATCGCCAAACTTTACAATATCCTCTAATTTTTCATGGCTCTTACTCCCATCAAAGCACAGTACCACCTTTGTTCGTCGAGGCCACAGCCCGAACCCATGCCCCATCTGCGTTCCCGCTAGGAGCCCCCCTAAGAGTTGGATCGCCGAACGTCGTGTCATGGCTGGCATCCCGACATTACCCATACTTTCTTGATTACGCATCATACGCGCTAGATTAGCCAGAGCCGTTGGCAATAGAAACAAAAAAGGAGATTCGCTTTACATGAACTCCCTTAGTGGGGTTCAATCCGCATCTATGGCAGGCAACTATGCTCTTATTCTGGCTGGTGGTAGTGGCACGCGGTTTTGGCCCCTTTCGCGGAACCAGCGCCCTAAGCAGCTTCTGGACCTCTTTGGCGACGGCACTCTTCTCGCGCAGACGATTCAGCGTCTGGATGGACTGATCCCTAAGGAGAACATCTTTATCCTCACGAATGAGCTCCAAAAGGAGGGCGTGCTGGCAGAGGCACAGGGCGTGCCAGTAGAGAACATCTTTGCGGAGCCCGCTAAGCGTGACACTGCGCCTGCAGTGGCACTGGGAGTGGGGCTGATCGCCGCGCGTGATCCAGAGGCGTCGATGGTGGTGTTACCTGCGGATCAGCTGATCAACAACATCACAAGCTTTCAGGAGGTGATCTCCGATGCGCTGCAGGTAGCGGCACACTCAGAGAGCCTGATCACGGTGGGTATCAAGCCCACCTGGGCGTGCTCCTCGTATGGTTACATTGAGCGTGGTGAGGTCGCTCAGATCGAGGGCGTTTCCCTGAAGCACCCGGCGTATAAGGTGCAGCGCTTTCGGGAGAAGCCAGCTACGGAGTTAGCAGAGCGCTTCCTAGAGCAAGGTGGGTTTAGCTGGAATGCAGGGATGTTTATCTGGTCTATCCCCACAGTGATGAAGGAGCTAGAGGAGAATGCGCCTGGTCTGCACTCCTTTGTCGAGAAGGTGCGTGATGCCGATGACCAACAGTCCACGGTTGACACCATTTTCCAATGCCTGCATCCCATCTCTATCGACTACGCCCTCATGGAGACCGCTAACAGCGTGCTCAACATCGAGGCGAGCTTTGACTGGGACGATGTGGGATCCTGGATCTCGGTCTCCAAATACCTCGATGAATCTGGATCAGGCAAGGGGAACCGCACGAACACTGCGATCACAGAGATCGAGAGTGGCTCCAACATCATTTATAACACCCGCCCTGATAGCCACATCGCGCTGCTAGGGGTGGATGACCTGATCATCGTGCAGACCGAGGACGGTCTCCTAGTGGCGAACCGCCACCAGGCTGATGCGATCAAAAACGTCGTCAAGGCGCTCCCGCCGGAGCTGCAGTAACCCGAATCTCAGCCCCCTTATTTATGGTCTCACATCCTGTCCTCGCCATTGATCATGGTGACTCCCGCATTGGGCTAGCGTGCACCGATATGCTGGGCATCGCGGTGCATCCGCTGGCGACGGTGGCGCGGGCACAAGGAGTAGAGCAGGTGGCGGAGTATATCCGCACAAAGCAGATCGCACAGATCGTGGTCGGTCTTCCGCTCCTAAAAGACGGGAGCGAGGGCGACTCTGCGGAGAAGGCACGCGCCTTTATGTCCTCGCTGACCGCCCTCTTTCCTAGCCTCCCTGTCGCCTACATTGATGAGAGCTTTACCACCGTGGATGCCGCCGCTAAGCTCCACGCCGTAGGGATCAACGCTAAGAAGCAAAAAGGCATCATCGACCAAGCCGCCGCGATGGAGATCCTGCACCGCTACCTGGAGCTACATGACGCGCCGCCAGAACCCCCGCTGGATATGCCGTGGTAATACGCGGGATCTCACTACACGGCATTTTTTACTTTGTATTTTTGCCCGCAGATTGCGCAGATTTACGCAGATTTTTATTTGTGCTTTGACTAGTGTCCTGAAATATTAGTTCGTTACATTAGGACGTGATTGATTTTTCCTGA
>CAYWAG010000144.1:0-5078 GCA_964455925.1 uncultured Verrucomicrobiales bacterium
ACCCGCCTCCCTCTACCCGGGGCTTTGGGCTTTCTCCCCTATCGGGGAGACCTGTTCGCGAAGTCAATTGGGAATATCCTGCTCTACGCTAAACATCGGAGAATCTACCTGAATAGTTACAACAGGATACGCTTAGTATTGGATCGTTACCTTAGTGCCTTTGGCGACCTTAGAGTAGATGGTCGTGACGGTTTCCATCGGGGTGCGGATACAGCCGCCGGAGGCTGGGTAGCGTTTGACGTTAGCGCTGTAGTGGATGCCGATGCCGTCACCGGTGAGACGCATCCAATACGGGAGGGAGGAGCCAACGTAGCGGGTGAACGGACCGTCGTATTTACGGCGATCACCGCCAAAGACTTTCTTATCTCCATTATACAGACTACCGTAGATGGTGGAGCGCTTATCCTTGATCTTCTCCATAATGCGGAAGGAGCCGGTGGGGGTTGGCTTTTCCTTACGCCCGGTGCATGTAGGGCTGTCAATGGCGACGACGCCCCCGACCAGGAGCTGGATACGCTGATCTGAGATGTCAATAAGGAGGCTGGTGTTACTGCTGTTACCAGTAGCTAGGAGGTCTTCGTCACGGTAGGTCTCATAGAAGGCAGGATAGCCATCCTTTTGCGTAAAGGCGGTATGCCCGTCGACCTTGGCCTCCGGTGTGAATACGGTGCAGCTGGTCAACAGTGCCGCCGCGAGACCTAGAATAGTAAGAGTGAGGTGTTTCATATCTGAAGATGGTGGTGGGGATTAGAGGACTGTCACGCTAGTGCCGACTCTGACCTTGGCGAAGACTTGCTGCACCCCGCTCATGGTGTGACGAATGCAACCATGCGATGCCGGGTGGCGTGGAACGTAGCCCTGGTGCATCCCGATGCCCGTGCTGGTCAGGCGCATCCAGTAAGGCATGTCAGCACCATCAAACCGCCCGCCTGCAGGCACTGCATCCTTACGCGAATCCGCATCGCCTTTGACCAGCGCACCGTTAGCGTCATAGATCTTACCGTAGAGGTTAGACTCCTTATCCACGATCTTCTCGGTGATCTTAAAGGATCCCTTAGGAGTGGGGTGCTCCGCCTTCCCACCTGCGATAGGATAGTCCAGAATGATGACGTTCTGCCCGTTATAGAGACGGCCCCGCAGCGTGCCGAGGTCGATCTCGATACGGGTCTCACTGGATGATGCGGCGGCGTAGGCTGCTTCATTCCGGTAAATGTCGAGCGTCTTTAGGTAGTCCTGGCGATGCGTAAAGTGCTCGTAGGTCCCTGCAGGGTAGGGGTTTACATATGTCGGGGCGGGTGGCGCAGTAGGCTCAGCGACTTCAGCTGTGTTGATCGCACAGCTTGAGAAAAACAGACCCATCATGCAGGCCGTGATAATGAGGAAAAGAGATTTCATACCGCTACTATGACGGTGCAATGAGCGGAAATAGTCACGGCTAATTTTTGAAATTCGTTAAAAATCTCATTTTTTTATTGATAATGAGATTTATTCTCAATAGTAAGGGGGTGAATCCATGACAGATATTAACATCATCGACCTCTTCCATAAGGGAGGAGCCTTCATGTGGCCTCTACTAGCGCTTTCCATGCTATCTCTAGTGCTCATCCTAGAGCGGCTTGTTTTCTTTGGTGCGCGTCGGTATCGCTTTGGCAAAAGCCTGCGTGAGGGAATGGACGGTCAGATTCAGCAGGGTTCTAGTAACCCGCTGCACCAGGTCATCATCCAATACCAGAGCGATCTGTCACAGGGGGAGGAGCACGCCCTAAACCTCAGTGGGCGCGAGGCCATGCGCCAGCTCTCGCAGCATGAGCGCGGGCTAAAGGTGCTGGCGACCATCGGTGCGATCGCTCCACTAGTGGGGCTGCTGGGCACGGTCTGGGGAATGGTCAAGGCCTTTGCCCAGATGGCGGCTCAGGGCGCGGAGGTCTCACCAGCGGACTTTGCCGACGGGATTTGGACGGGACTGCTCACCACGGTAGCAGGGCTGCTCGTAGCGATCCCGGCTGTCGTAGCGGCGCGTATGTTTGAGGCGCAGATCGATAAGCTGGCGGCACACTTTAATGAGCTCGCCTCGCACCTAAAGGAGCGTCACTTTCCTAGTTAAGCGATACGGAATATGAAGGCTGATTTAGTTCCCCGCAGGCGTAAGATAGATGCCTCCATCGACATGACTCCGTTGATCGATGTCGTCTTTCAGCTACTCATCTTCCTGATGGTGAGCAGTCACTTTACTAAGCCTGATGTGCAGGTCGATCTCCCCACCGGGCAGGGCCAGGCTACTGCCGTAGATCGTGAGGTTCAGCGTCACGTCGTCGTCATCACGGCGGATGATACCATTAGCCTTAATGATGATGTCATCGCGCTAGCCGCCTTTGATCAAGCCCTAAGGGCCGCCATTCAGCAGACTGGCTCTAAGCGTCTGGAGATCCGTGGCGACCAAGGCTCCAGCCTAGGCATCTTTATCGACCTGATCGAGAGGGCAAAGCAAGCCGGGATAGACTCCCTCAGCTACCATAAGAAGCAGCCCGCATCAGAGTAATCACCCCGCATTCACCCCTTACCCCATTCCCCCCATATCATGAACTCTAGCAACGCATGGATCAAGTGGCCCGTTATTATCTGTGTCACCCTTGGGGCGCACGCCGCGCTCCTACAGACTCAGTTTAAGACTAAGGAGCAGCCCGCAGAGCGCACCGACTCTGACTCTATTGAGATCGACCTTGATATTGTGCAGGAGACCGCCTCCGCCCCTGCCGTAGCATCACAGGCAGAGCCCGACTATAACCTCCCAACGCCAGAGGAAGTCCAGCAACTGGAGCAAGAACAGCGCGAATATAACGAGATGCTCGCCCAACGCTATGAGCAACAACTGCAGGAAGAAGCCGAGCGCAAAAAAGCCGCCGAACTCCAGCAGCAACAAGAGCTAGAGCGCCGTAAACAAGCCCAACTCGCAGAGGCGCAACGCCAACGTGAGCAAAAGCAACGCCAAGAGGCACTCGCCGCACAGAAAAAGAAGGATGCCGCGGCATACGCCCAGAGGAAAGCCGCAGAAACCAGCGCTAAGAAAAAAGCCGCCGCCGCCTACGCCCAGAAAAAGGCCGCCGACGCCGAGGCGCGCCGTAAAGCCGCCCTCGCTAAGAAGATTACCAAATACGCCTACACAAAGAGCCGGAGCAAGCCAACCTATCCCCGCTCCTTAATGAAAAAGGGCATCGAAGGCACCGTCAAAGTGCGCGTGGCGATTAGCTCCAGCGGTAAGGTCTCTAGCGCCAGTATCGCATCTAGCAGTGGGCACTCCGCCTTTGATAAGAGCGCCCTCAGTGCCGCTAAGCGTTGGCGCTATAACCCAGCCTATAACGGACTAGGCCACCCTATGGCATCCACAAAGGTGGAGACCATCATCTTCCGTATGCCATAACCCCAGGGCGCGCCACTTTTCGCTCTTCCCTTGTTGATCATTCGTAGGAAACGTGAATACATCCTGCGTTTAATATGATCGCGGTGCAAAATCTACGGGTCGAGTTCGGCCCCCGAGTTCTCTTTGATGACCTCTCCTTCGTTGTTCAGGCTAAGGAGCGCATCTCCTTTGCGGGGCATAATGGGGCTGGTAAGTCCACGCTGATGAAGTGCATCGCGGGGATCATAGAGCAAAACTCCGGCCAGATCGTGATGCCGCGTGGCTGTGAGGTGGGCTACCTCCCGCAGGAGGGGATTCATATTCATGGCATCTCCCTGTTTGATGAGACCATGAAGGCGTTCTCTGGCGTGCAGGAGCTGCAGTCCCGCATCGATGCGCTGTCGGCACAGCTGGAGGGCATGACCTCGCAGGATGAGCGGTATATGCCCCTGCTGGAGGAGATAGGCGAGCTAGAGCTACGGCTAGAGGGGAATGATCCGGCTAAGATTAAGCCAAAGGTGGAGTCTGTGCTAAAGGGCCTGGGCTTTAAATCCGAGGACATGGGGCGGGATTGTGCCGAGTTCTCTGGCGGGTGGCAGATGCGCATCGCCATGGCTAAGCTCTTTCTCCAGCAGCCAGAGGTTCTCCTGCTGGATGAGCCGACGAACCACCTGGACTTTGAGACCCAGATCTGGATGGAGAACTTCCTGCGCTCTTACCCCGGGGCGATCATCCTGATCTCGCACGACCGCGCGCTACTGGATAACCTGACCACTCGCACCATCGCCTTCTCTAAGGGGCGCGCCGAGGAATACTCGGGGAACTACTCGTTCTACGAGAAGGAGTCCGCACACCGTAAGGAGATCCTGCGTAAGCAATACGCCTCCCAGCAGAAGGAGATCGCCAAGACAGAGGACTTTATTAACCGCTTCCGCGCGAAGGCGTCTAAGGCCTCACAAGCACAGTCCCGCCTAAAGCAACTAGAGAAGATGGAGCGCATCGAGATCGAGGATGATGATGTCTATATGGACTTTCGCTTTCCAGATCCACCCGCCTCCATGCACACGGTGGTGACGGTAGAGGGCGCGTCCCGCTCCTTTGGCGATAAGCTCATCTTTCCCGCCTTTGATCTGGAGTTTACTAAGGGGCAGAAGATCGCTATTGTGGGGCCAAACGGCGCAGGTAAGTCTACCTTCTGTAAGCTGATTACAGGGGAGCTAGAGCCGTCGTCTGGGACTATCGAGCTGGGGGGCAAGGTGCTGCCCTCCTTCTTCTCCCAGAACCACGCCGATGAGCTAGACCCTACTAAGACGGTGCTGGAGACAGTGGAGGAGGTCTCCACCCGCGAGGCAGCGGCATCTGCCCGTAACATTCTAGGCTGCTTCCTGTTCCGAGGGGACGATGTCTTTAAGAAGATCGGGGTGCTCTCCGGTGGCGAGCGGTCACGCGTGGCGCTAGTGCGCATGCTGGTAAAGCCAGCGAACTTCCTGATCCTGGATGAGCCGACGAACCACCTAGACATGCAGTCCCAAGCAGTGCTGCGTAATGCCCTGGAGAACTACCCCGGGACGATCGTGATCGTTTCGCACAACCGCGACTTCCTCGATCCCCTAGCGGAGCGCACGATCGAGTTCCAACCTGGAGCTAAGCCTACCACCTACCACGGGAACCTGTCCTACTA
>CAYWAG010000145.1:0-5059 GCA_964455925.1 uncultured Verrucomicrobiales bacterium
ATTAGTGGAGTCTGGCATGTCCGAGGCCGAGGCTCGTGCCATGCTTGGGCTGGACTGAATATCACCTCTTGCTCACTGCACGGTAACTTCACGGAGATTGGCTAGAATTGAGTGAGTCTAGAGTTCGAAGGAGTGCTGCAATGTATAAAAAAGCGCCCTCTGAACGGTTCCAGAGGACGCTTGGCTTCATGACAAAAGGGAACAAAGGTGGCTTATCGCCCACAGTGGTTGCTACCTCTGCGGTGAGAGGTGCCCTTGACGGGGCGATAGGCGTAAATGGCGCGCCCTGTTTGGCGGTCCCGACCAACGACGACGAGACGCATTCCGCTGCGCTTAGAGGAACGGATCACTGGAGCGTAATGCGAGGCAGAGCTTGCATACACAGTGCGACCATTGCAGGTGGATTTCTTATAGGCTGCCCCGTTTGCGAGTGCGAGTGGAGTAAGAAGGAGAGTGGTGAGCGCGAGGCTCGAGAGCTTAATAATTGTTTTCATGACGCTAGGTTAGTCTCCCTGCGATCGGTATCTATTCAGACGAATGTGAGAAAGTTTTTATCAGCGTATATGCGACACCATTACCTCGTAACATTTAACTCAGGAGGCTCTGCAGGGAGTCGGGGGTGAGTTTCAGTTGCGCGGAGTCGGCTAAGATAGCATCTGCGAGGTCTCCCTTTTTCTGCTGGAGCGTATAGATCTTTTCCTCCACTGTGTTCTCGCAGATGAGTTTATGCACGAAGACGGGCTTCTTCTGCCCTATGCGGTAGGCTCGGTCGGTGGCTTGGCGCTCGACGGCAGGGTTCCACCAGGGGTCGTAGTGAATAACGGTATCCGCCTCTGTGAGGGTGAGCCCCGTGCCTCCAGCCTTAAGCGAGATCAGGAAGATGGGGGCGTGACCATTCTGGAACTGATCTACAAGGCTAGCGCGGTCTTTAGTAGCGCCTGTCAGCATGAGATGACGGTGCCCGCGCACCTGTAGCTCCGCAGAGATCAGATCCAACATACTGGTAAACTGCGAGAAGAGCAGGATCTTACGCCCCTCTAAAAGCAAGGTTTCTATCAGCTCGATCGTAAACGTAAACTTAGCGGATTGATCCGCCAGATGCGCATCCTCCAGGAGCTTAGGGTGGCAACAGATTTGGCGGAGCTTAAGCAGCGCAGAGAGGAAGAACATTTGTGACCCATCGAGGCCACGCACGGCGATCGCTTGGCGCACTTTCTTGTCCATCGTCGCGCGAATGGTCTCATAGAGGTCTTTCTGCTTCGTGTTCAGCTCTATGCGGTGAATAAGTTCCGTCTTAGGCGGAAGTTCCTTAGCGACCTGATCCTTAGTCCGGCGGAGGATCAGGGATTCCACGCGCTTCTTCAGAGCCGCGCGGCGCTCTTCGTTCCCTTGGTTCTCAATGGGCGTGCGATAGTATTCGGTGAACTTCTGCTGCGTTCCTAGTAATCCCGGCATAAGAAAGCGCATGAGGGACCAGAATTCACCGAGATTATTCTCGACAGGCGTGCCAGAGAGACAGAGGCGATGGTTCGCATTAATCTCGTATGCTGCTTGGGTAGACTTTGCTGCAGGGTTCTTAATATACTGAGCTTCGTCGAGAAAGACGAGGTGGAACTTATACCGCACCAACTGCTGAATATCACGGTGCAATAAGGCATATGAGGTCAGGACAATGTCGCTGTGCGGAATGCTAGGATAATACCGATGACGTGCTGATCCCTGCAGAAGAAGGCAGCGCAGCTGCGGGGCAAACTTACGTACCTCACGCTCCCAGTTCGTCACCACTGAGGTAGGTGCTACGACTAAGGCAGGCGCATCCACAGAGGCTGTACGTCCACCTTCGATCTCCAATAAAATATGGGCTATCGACTGAAGCGTTTTCCCTAAGCCCATATCATCAGCGAGAATCCCGTTCAGGCCCAGTTGGCTCAGGTTTTGCATCCACTGTAGCCCCATCAGTTGATAGTCTCGGAGCGTGGCTCGTAAGCCCTGTGGGGGAACGACCTCGCTCTGCTGAGAGAACCCTTGGAGACGTGCCTTATAGGCCTCCAGCTCGGCGGTATTATCGATCTCAATCTCCTCAGCAACCGCGACCGCATCCAGCGCGTGTAGCTTAGCACCGCCAGGGAACTTAGGATCAATAAACTTCGCGAGATGCCTGAGAATAGCCCGCACACGCCCGATGGGTAGATTCAGCGCGGTGCCATCGGGCAGGACGGCGTATTGTGTGCCGTTGTTCGGGCGATCTAGGGTCTCCTCTAGGAACTTATCCTGGAGGAGATGGGTAAGGATGGGGAGGAGGTTAAAGCTCTTCCCCCTTAGGTCGAAACCAACGGACAGGGAGAACCATCCGCCAGACTGTGGTTCTAGGGTCAGCTGCCAGTCCTCAGGGTCACATTCCTCCACCACATAGCCAAAGTCTGGCGCGAGCTGCACCTCCCATCCATGCTGCTCCAATAGCGGGACACCAGCATTTCGCACATCCAGCCAGCAGGCACCAGCCTCGACCCGACCGGGGTCTGGAAAATACGCTTGGTAAGTATCCTCTAGCCAATGTTGCTTCTTCTGCTGAATCCGAGCAAGCCAAGCGTATTCGCTCGCTACCGCTATTAAACCACAGCGCGATAACAGCGAGGACGCATCCTTCTCTAAGGCACGGAAGCGTTCGATAATGACGGGTTGCCCCTGCGGAGTCGTGACGCGCGTTTCGCCGTCCTGGATACCAGAAAGGAGCGGAAAGGAAAAGTCGCCATGCTCTTGGCTGGGGTAGGTCACGGTTGCGCGGGCGAGAGCCACGGAGCCGCTCTCCTCCTGCCGTGAGGGACGGCGCTGCTTTAGGTAAGTGCGCACCACCTCAGGTAGCTGTGAGACTCGGCAGAGCTCGAGCCTAAACCGTGGCGAGGTCCGGAGCCGAACCTCCTCTGCCGCTGGATATCCCACCAGCGGTTCCTCTACTCCCCCTGCAGAACGCCCCCCGGCCTGAAGTGCCCCGAACTGCACCAACTTATCGGCAATGTGAGGCTGTGAGCTACGCAGTAGCACCGCAGCCGCATGCGCGCAGAAGAAGCGCTCATCACACCCGCATTCAGACTCTAACTGCCACTGTCCACCCTCCATCCATAAGCTAATCTCAGGGCGATGCCCTCCTGCAGGCTCCGTCATCTCACCAGTAATGACCGCCCCGCCATCAGGTAAGGTCTCAAGCTGTATATCCTGGATCTTAGCCTTAAAGCGCGCGCCGAGTTGGCACGTCTCCTCATCAAAGCGAGCCTGCCAAGCGAGGGAGAGAAGATAGTCCGTAAGGGTCTGCATACTTCTATCGCTACCCTACAATCCTTCATTTGAACACAATTATTTTCACTTTTCTTTAGACCACTAGGAGAATTAAGAACATCTCTCCGTGAACAACGCCATCCTCGCTTATATTTGGTAGATAAAGGCAGATTTTGTTTTTACAATTTCAGGTGCCTTGGGTAGAGCAGGGTTATGGATTTTCATGCTCCCGTCACCACGATTTTAACCGAGCGCCTACAGTTAGAGGAGAGTTCACTCATGGTAAGCCTGTTCACCGATAGCGTGATCGTGCTGGGAGCACTTCTCGCCGCCGGGCTCATCTACCTCGTGTGTTATCGCTACCTGACACGTACTATCACACGCTGGATCGAGCGGACAGAGAACACTTGGGACGATGAACTGATTCAGACCGGGATTCTTAAGCGCTGTGCCCGCTTCGCACCCGTTCTCTTCCTCTGGTCCTGGATTCCTGCCGCTATTCGGATCGACCGCCTCTCGTATGCCTCTCAGGTTGCCCTCACCATCGTCCTCTTTTGGATGGGGCTCAGCCTGATCTATGCGGTGGTGAACACCTTCCTCGCACTCTACAGTCGGCGCGCTATTTCTAAGGAAGTCCCCCTCCACGGCATTGCCCAAACCATTAAGATCCTGCTCACCGTTGCCGCCCTGATCCTCACCCTGTCACAGCTCCTGGGTAAGTCCCCCACCATCATCTTTAGTGGGCTCGGTGCCCTCACCGCCATTCTCATGCTCGTCTTTAAGGACGCCATCCTCGGGCTCGCCGCGGGCATCCAGCTCACCTATAACCGCATGGTCGCCGTGGGTGACTGGATCGAAGTCCCTAAATATGGAGCCAACGGAGCAGTGCTTGAGGTCGCCCTCACGACCGTAAAGGTGCAAAACTGGGATAAAACCATCACGACGGTGCCTACCTATGCCCTGATCTCAGATAGCTTTAAGAACTGGCGAGGCATGTCAGACAGTGGTCTCCGCCGCATAAAGCGCAGCCTCAACATCCACCTCGACTCTGTGCGCTTCCTCACTGCAGAGGAGATCCAGCAACACCAGCGCTCCCCGTTCTTACAGGACTACCTCACCACACGCCTCGCGGAGCTACACGCCACCGAGCATACGCATTTTCCCCCAGGCGAGCGCCGACTGACGAATATCGGTGTCTTTCGGGCATATGTAGAGTCTTACCTCCAGAGACACCCGCTGGTGTCAAAGGACGCCACCACGATGGTGCGCCAACTCCAGCCCACCGAACATGGCATCCCCATCGAGCTCTACCTGTTCGCTAACGATAACCGCTGGGTCGAATACGAAGGGTTCCAGAGCGACCTCTTTGACCACCTCATCGCCATCCTACCTCAGTTCGCCCTCCGTCTCCACCAAGCGCCCTCTGCCAGTGATCTGGCACCGTTCGCTAAATCACAGGCATAATCCGTACCGACACGGTCAAATCCGCCCCATTAGAGAGCGCGTTGAGAAAAAAACTGATTTGTAGAGTTGCTATCTTTGTAAAATCCTCCATAGCTTGCAACTCGCCTCGTGCTATCGGGGTGAACTATACAGAACTATAATTCAACGGAGCTATGTCAACAGATCTCTCTCTCTATCGTAACATCGGAATCTTCGCACACGTGGATGCTGGTAAAACCACCACCACTGAGCGTATCCTCAGCCTCACAGGTAAAATCCACAAAATCGGTGAAGTTCACGACGGTGAATCCACCACTGACTTCATGGAACAAGAAGCAGAGCG
>CAYWAG010000146.1:0-5053 GCA_964455925.1 uncultured Verrucomicrobiales bacterium
AAAATCTCGCGCTGCTTCTGCATCTCCTCGGGCTTCTTCTTACCCATCGCTCGACGCAGGACGTCTGCGCCACCTAGCGAGTAACCCGCTAGAAGCTTAGCGGCGTTCTGGACCTGCTCCTGGTAAATCATCACCCCATACGTAGCGCCAGAGATCTCCTCCATCAGCGGGTGCTCATACTTCACCGCCTTACGCCCCTCCTTCACCTCGATCATCTCGTCGATGTATTGCATCGCCCCCGGGCGATAGAGCGCGAGGAGGTCAATGATGTCATCGATCTTACGCACGCGATACTTCTTACAGGTCTCTGTCATCCCGCCAGACTCCATCTGGAAGACGCCCATGGTCTCTCCCCGGTCAAGGAGGTCATAGGTCGGCTGATCCTCTAGGTCGACCTCCTGGATCTTAAAGTTCGCATACTCGCCGCCCTGGAAGCTCTGGATATGCTCCTGTGCAGCCTGAATCACGGTCATGTTCTTCAGTCCCAGGAAGTCCATCTTCAGCAGTCCTACATCGGTGATCGCGCCCATGTCATACTGCGCGACGACCTCGCCCTCATTCCCTCGGGTCAGCGGAACGTGGTTATCCAGTGCCTTATCCCCGATGACGACCCCCGCGGCGTGGACGCCGGTGTTACGGGTGAGCCCCTCTAGGCTGATGGCATAACGCCAGAGGTCTTGGTAGGTAGAGCTACTCTCGATGAGCTCGCGGAGCTCGGCATTATTCTCCCACTCCTTAGCGAGCTTCACCCCGGGCTTAGAGTCGATAAGCTTAGCGATGGCATCCGCCTCCCCATACCCGATGCTCATGACGCGGGCTACGTCCCGAATCACACTCTTAGCGCCCAGCTTACCATACGTGATAATGTGGGAGACACACTCCTCGCCATACTTCCGGCGAACGTAGTCGATCACCTCCATGCGTCTATTCACGCAGAAGTCAATATCGACATCGGGCGGGCTGACCCGCTCTGGGTTCAGGAATCGCTCAAAGAGCAGGCCGAACCGCATCGGGCAAATGTCGGTGATCTCCATACAATACGCCACGAGCGACCCCGCTGCAGATCCCCGCCCAGGTCCGACCGGAATGTCATGATCCTTAGCCCACTTAATGAAGTCCGCGGTGATTAAGAAGTAGGAGGCAAACTTTAGGCTGTTGATGAGATCGACCTCGTATTTCAGACGATCACGGAGCTCCGCATCGGTATCCGCGCGCTCCTTACCGTAACGCATCTCTAGTCCCTCAAAGCAGACGCGCATGAGGTACTCATCCAGGGGGCTCCCATCAGGAGTGCCGAACTGCGGGTACTTCGCGGTGCTGGTAGCATCCAGCACCATAGTGACGTTACAGCGGTCTGCGATCTCTAGGGTGGCATCACAGGCCCCTGGGATATCGCTAAAGAGCGCCCGCATCTCCTCTGCGGACTTAAAGTAGACCTCCGGACTATACTTCATGCGGTTATCATCGATCACCTGCTTACCCGTGCCGATGCAGATCAGGACATCATGCGCCTCATGATCATCACGCGTCAGGAAGTGCGCGTCGTTTGCCACGACGGTGCGCAGTCCATACTCCTGTGCGATCTGCAGTAAGCCCGGACGCACCTTATCCTGCATGCCTAAACCATGGTTATGGATCTCGATAAAGTAGTTCTCCTTCCCAAAGATACTGATAAAGCGCTCTGCGGTCTCCCGCGCCTTGTCCATATCATCATTCAGCAGCCACTCATTAATAGGTCCGGTGATACAGCCACTTAGGCAGATCAGCCCCTCGGAGTACTTCTCTAGGAGATCATAGTCGATCCGTGGCTTCCCGTAGTATTGCCCATCGAGGTGAGCGATGGAGATCATCTTAGTGAGGTTATCCCATCCGGTGTTGTTCTCACAGAGGAGGGTGATGTGGGTGTTACGCTTACGTCCTGGCACCTCCTTTTTCTCCGTATGGGGGCCATGTGCGAGGTATGCCTCGCAGCCCATGATAGGCTTTACGCCGGCGGCGTTCATCTTCTGGTAGAACTGGATCGCCCCGTACATATTCCCGTGATCCGTCATTGCCACAGCGGGCATCCCTAGCTCCTTAGCGCGCGCCGCTAGCTCCGGAATCTTAATGGCTCCGTCCAATGTCGAAAACTCCGTATGCACGTGTAAGTGCACAAACGACCCTGCATGAGATTCTAAGTAAGACGCCATAATATTCCCCCAAAATACACCCCATCAGTCGGCTCCTAGCAAGCCCCATTTTCACTATCTAAATAGGTACAAAAAAAAGCTAATGAGCGAAGGCTCATTAGCTTATTCTGAAAAAGTTCAGTCGAGAATCTCTGAGAGATTACTTATTACCGAGGTAGTCGGAGACACCCTCATGCGTAGCGTTCATCGCCTTCTCGCCTTTTTGCCAGTCCATAGGACAGACTTCGCCATGTTCCTCGAAGTGCTGGAGCGCATCGACAACGCGGAGACATTCGTTAATGGAACGACCAAGTGGCATATCGTTGACAACTTGGTGACGGACGATGCCTTCCTTATCGATCAGGAAGAGACCACGGTAAGCGACCAGCTCACCGTCCACTTCAAGCGCGCCTTCCTCGTTCACGAACTCCTCACCTGCAAGCACGTCATACGCACCGGAGATGGTCTTGTTAATGTCAGAAACGAGCGGATACTGCACGCCCTGGATGCCACCCTTATCCTTAGGTGTGTTCACCCATGCCCAGTGAGAGAACTCAGAGTCAGTAGAACAACCGACAACAGCGACGTCACGGCTCTCGAACTCGCTGAGTTCTTCTTGGAAACGGTGAAGCTCGGTAGGACAAACAAACGTGAAGTCCTTCGGGTAGAAGAAGAACACAACGTATTTGTTGCCGAGATATTGGTCAAGAGAGAAGCCGTCGATGATGTTTTCTCCTTGGACTGCCTTTGCGGTGAATGATGGTGCTGGTTTACCTACTAATACTGCCATAAAATCAATGAGTTCAGGTTAAAGTGTGAGCACGTAATGACGTCCATCCCTAGAATCTGTCAAGTTGGAATCAACGCTCTTTTCTAAGACTATTCAAGTGAGATCAAAAAACGGTCACAAGTCAGGGGAGTGACGGCGTCTCGCCGTCACTCATCTTAACTCCACAGTTGACTGCAGGATCAACCAGCCTGAGCGAAGCGAGTATATCCTACAACGACGACAATATAGGACGCCTACACATCGTCTAGGACGTAATCAGAAACCGTTACTTCGTTGGTAGTGTCTCACACCTGAATAGTTACCTTTCGCGGTTCCTATCCCAATCCACTACCCAAAGTAATCCTTTGACAAAGAAAAAGAAGAAGAGGTGTTTTTTGCTTTAATAATCTGCGTATATATGCGTTGTTATATGTGTAATCCTTCTCATGAACCGCAGAAACTCTAAAATTCATGCGCGAACCCGCCGCACGAAAGCCACGCCTACAGCGGAGAATCTGACTCTTCAGACCATCGCGCTGCGAGAGGCGCGTAAGTTTGCGCTCCTCGTTCTGTGTTGTGGGTTACCGGCTTACATTTATATTCAGTCGATCCCCGAGAAGAAGGCGCTCACAGAGCTGGAGCAGCAACTCGTGACCTCACAGCATAACCATAAGCTCTCTGTGCAGAACAATGACCGAATCACCCGCGAACTCCAAGCCCTGAACTCGAACCAGGATTACCTAGAGATCGTGGCGCGGGATTATCTAAATCTGGCGGAACGTGGAGAGACGGTCATTCGGATCGACCGCTAGACATTACCAATACGTGAGATCAGGGGTGCTACGTTTCTGGTCTCTCTTTTTTTTCATTACCCTCCCCCCTATTTCCCTTTATGATACATAAGATTTTACTGCGCCTCTCCCTGTTGATGCTTCTCCCCCTTTGTGCTAACGAGCGGAGCTGGACAAGCAGCTCCGGGACCACAATCACCGCTACCTTGGTCAGCCAGCAAGGTGCCAAGCTCACCCTACGCACGGTAGAGGGACGAGAGATTCAGCTTAACAAGTCACAGCTCAGCGCTGCAGATCAGCAGTATCTAGAGAGCCTGACCGCCGCAGAGACAGCACAGCCTGAGCCGCAGAGGAGTGAGCGCCGCAGTGGGCGCCGCCAACGAGGGGTGCCGGGATGGGAGAACTGGGATGAAGACTGGCCCAAGCTCGTAAAGACCAGCAAGGACTTTGAAATCTCAGAGGGGGAGCAAAACGAGAAGTATGCCACACATGCATACGTGTACCACAGTCCTCATTTCACCTTCTACAGCGATGCACGGCTTAACACCTCATTGGTAAAAAAGTTTGCCTGGTACTTTGAGTCCAGCCGCAACTATCTAGCGCACCTCCCGCTAACCCTCAGCCGAACGCAGGAGACGCAGCGGCATGAGATCGTCCTGTATGAACATAAGGAGGACTACCATAAGAATGGGGGACCTGAGAGTTCCGCCGGGGTCTATATGGGAGGCGCGGATGTGATCCTGGTCCCGTTCGTTAGTGTAGGGATGAAGAAGGTCGGGTCTGGTTATGCGGTCGATCACGATGGGACGAACAAGACGCTGTCACACGAGATCGTGCACAGTTATACTGACGGTCCCTATTACGCCGAGGGTTCCAGAGGCTGGTTTACCGAGGGGCTAGCGGACTATGTCGGCGTCACGCCCTACCGCTCGGGCATCTTCCAGCCTTCCCGATCACTGGATAGGGTCAGAGACTATGTCACCGCCTTTGATAAGGATAGTAACCGTGGACGCAACATCGGCACCGAGCTCCAGGTCGGGAGCCTAGAGGCATTCATGATGCAACCATACTCCAGTTCACCAGTGACGCGAACTTTAACTACGGCGTGGGCACTCTGCTCGTCGCTTACTTTGTCGACATTAAGCGCGATACCGAGCTAGAGAACCTCAAGAACTTCCTCCGCGGTCTCCGTGATGGGAAGGAAGGAACAGAGGCTCTAGCCGTCCTCCTGAACGGCCGCACCATGCTGGAACTGGAGGAAGATATCCGCAAAGCCTGGCGTGGCAAAGGTGTAGACTTCACCTTCTCTAAGGACTAGTGTCTCA
>CAYWAG010000147.1:0-5011 GCA_964455925.1 uncultured Verrucomicrobiales bacterium
CTTATAGGGGGCACGTTGTAGGGGGGAGAGAAGGTGCTCCAGCGGCGAGCGGTCTGTGCTGCGTGCCCGTAGGAGGTTACGCCCAAAGACGGCGATGAGAATCAGGACGAGGAACCACGGGAGCACGGTGAGCAGCCAGCTGCCCTCGTTCTGCGTTCGCCATACGGTGAGGTCCTCCTGCATGCGGCGGAAGGAGTCTAACATGCCCTGGTAGAGCGGTGGGGTGCGATGGGCGAACAGGTCGTCCGCCTGCGGGGTGAAGTCCACGTCGACCCAGCGCTGCTTACCCGCATCCCACGCCCGAACCCAGGCATGGGCGTGTAGCCCGCGTAGGATCCACTCGTCGCGCTCGCGGTCATACTCGCGCACGGCATATCCCACCGTGTAGCGCGCGGGGATGCCGAGCTCGCGGAGCAGCAGCACGCCTGCGGTGGCGAAGTATTCGCAGTGCCCTTCCTTCTCCTGCAGGAGGAACCGCTTGATGGGGAAGATCCCCTCGATGGCGTTGTTCGTGGTGTAGGTGAAGTCCTCACTGAAGATGCGCTTAAGGTAGAGGGTGGCTTCCTGCAGAGTGGGGGCGCCTGAGATCCCGTTATCAGTGAGGAACTGCTGGACGGCCTCTTGCACGGGAGGGTGGGTCTGGAGATCTTTCTCCGGGTGAGGGGGGAGTTCGCTGGGGTCGCGTTGGCGATCCTTGCGGGCGTGGCATTGGTAGTCGATCACGCCGGTGAAGGGGTTTGTCGCTACGAAGGTGCCGAGCGAGTTATACTGCACGACCTCGACATCGGTGGTCTCCACCATGAGGGTGTTTGGCGGGATGGGGAGGAGGGTGGTCTCGCGGACCTTTCCGCGTAGGCGTAGGCGGCTGGATGTGCTGTGTGCGATGCTCTGCTCCGTCATACTAATGTCGGAGTAGAAGGCGGTGGCGGCACCAAAGTTGTTCACCGCCATGTCGCGGAAGTCTGACTGGCGGTCGACATCCTCTGCTACCGGGTCGTGGAACCAGTTACGGTTCACGTAGCGGTTAAACACGCGGTCACGGAGGAGGGCGGGCGGGGCGGTCTCTGGGGTAATGATGCGCCAGTGCATTTGGGGATCTAGCATGATCTCGCCGAGCTTACCGAGGGAGGTGGTGGTCTCTAGCGGGGTGTCTGTGGTGTTACTGAGGAGACCATACCAGCGCCCGGACTCTAGGTAATGGTAGAGCCGAATAAGCCCATACATCGCGCCGACGGAGAGTAGGATGCATAGGAGGTAGAGCGGGTAGGCGCTGAGGCGGGTGCGGGTCTGGTAGGGAGCCGGGCGGTGCAGGAAGAGGAGACGCCAGAGCACTAAGATCACGAGTAGTACGAACCCGCCCTTAGCCCACAGGGTAGGTAAGTTCCAGGAGGCTGCCAGGAGGATGAGGAAGAGGTAGATGAACCCGAAGTTTAGCCGCCACTCTGCCGGTAGGCTGTGCTGCCGGTGGGCGGATGGGGAGGCTGCCTGCTGGTGCTCCCGCAGGTCGCGCTGATGCCTCCAATATGTCATGAGCGTACTGGCATACACAGGGTAATGCGGCTGCGTGGAGTAACGCTGGCAGAGAATGACGGGGAGAAAGAACAGCGGGAGACACTGGACTATTACCTCATAGTCCGCACTGTCCACATCCTGCACCCACAGGATGATGGCGACGACGGCGAGGAGGAGGAAGCTGAGGTTAAACGCCCGCAAATAGTCTGCGGCGGCAAACGCACGCCGCGCCCGTATCCAGCGCGGGGACTCGACCACCAGCGCTAGAATAAGCCCGACCCACCACCAGTCACGCAGTATCCCCCAGCCCATGAGCGCCGCACTGAGGATGCCGGAGCGCATGGGGGCACGCATTTGTAAGAAGTCTCGCCGTGGTGAGGCGGGGTGGGGAGGAGGCGCAGGGGTCATAGTCTCAGTCCTTCCGTGATGGGGGTTCCGTTGATGCGGTCTGCCTCTACCTGCAGGAAGATGCAGTCCTGTGGCTGTGGGGCGCAGGCGAGGTAGTAGTACTGTCCCTCGACGGATGGCTCACACGGTGCCTGTGAGGATGTGGCACGGGACTCCCAGGGCAGGGAGTGGTCCAGATGGGCGAGGGCAGCTAGGAGCTCTTCGCTCTGCGTGAGCCACTCATATTCTCTGGTCTGTGCCCCATGCTGTAGAATGACAGATCCCGCCTCACCCTTAGCCCCTAGGGTCTGCGCTAGCGATGCCACCGCGCTGGCGGCGGTCTCAAACTCCACCGCAGACATTCCGCTGGTGTTCCAGTGTAGGGTAGAGCGCGGGGCGCTGGGGCGCTCATACTCCTGCACCATCATCTTACCGGATCGTGCCAGTGCCTTCCAGTTCACCTGTCGCCAGGAGTCACCGGGGTGATAGTCTCTCAGGCTGAGGAACTCCTGCGAGTCACCCGAGGTAGGCTGCGTATGCGCGGCATCCTCTAGCGAGTGCCCTCCTGCCCAGTTGTGCCCTAGGAAGACGGGAACCAAGCGCGGCGCTACGATCACGGTGCCACGTTGTCCACCGGTCTTCATCGAGCGCTGAAAGAGCCCAAACGCCCCCACGAGCTTAGCGCGCACATCCACCAGCTCCCAGCTCCCTCGCTGGTAGAAGGTCAGCTCCAGGGCGTGGCTCTCCTGATCGTCTCGTTCCATGGTGAGGTCTTGCGTCTCGGCAGGGGAGAACCCCCGCTGCTGGTTCAGCCACTTCCAGCGGTAGAACTTCAGAAACCGATCCACCGGATTCCGGCGCTCCTCCCCAGGCTCTGGCGTGGAGATAAACCGCTGGCGGCTCACCTGTGAGAGCCACGGGTAGAGCGCTAGGTGGCATCTGTGCACGGGCTTGAGCGCGGTCACATGCAGCTGCACCGGCACCCTCTCACCCGCATGCACCGTGTGTGGTGCGGTGACCTGAACCGACACCGGACAACGGCGGAAAAAGAGCGTTCCCAGCTCCACCGCTATCACGATCCCCCCGAGGCAAAAGAGAAACCCGATCGCGTTCTCCGCCACATTCGTGCCAGCTCCTGCACTCAGCCCTGCCATTGCTAGCACCAGCCAGCCCATAAAGGTTACCCGCTTGCTTAGGACACGTCGCCACCACTCCACACGGCAGTATGACCACCAGAGGAGTGAGTCCGAGAGAACGCTAAGGCGAGTGAGCATGGGGGACGTGCGTCGCGTGTTGATTACGAGTTCGGGCGAGAGGCTTGCAGGAAGGTGCTCACCTCGGCGAGAGGCAGCGTGTTCACGATGTCGTGGCGGGTGAGCCATCCTTTACGCGCCCACTTCACCCCAAAGGCGAGATTCTGCAGACCGTCCACATGGTGTGCATCAGGGTTAATAGAGCACTTCACGCCCTTCTCCTGTGCGCGTCGCCACCAGCGCCAATCCAGGTCCGCGCGTTTAGGCGCGCAGTTCAGCTCGATCACTGTTCCGGTCTCCGCCGCGCAGTCCAGGATCTTCTCCAGGTGGATGGGGTATGCCTTACGCCGCAGGAGTAAGCGCCCCGTAGCGTGCCCTAGCATGGTGACGTATGGGTTCTCCATCGCACGGATCACCCGCTGCGTCATCGTCTCCTCATCCATATTCAGCGGCTGGTGCACAGACGCCACGCAGTAATCCAGCTGGCTCAGGACACTATCCGCAAAGTCCAGCGAACCATCCTTAAGAATATCGACCTCGGAACCCGTGAAGACACGGAACGTCCTGCCCTCCGCCGCGAACTGCGCGTTCAGCGCACCGATCTCCGCCACCTGCCCCAGCAGGCGCTCCGCATCCAGACCGTTCGCCTGGAAGGAGCTCTTACTGTGATCCGCGATGCCCAGATACTCTAGCCCCAGCGCATAAGCCGCCTCCGCCATTTCCAGCAGCGTGTGGCTCCCATCTGAGGCGGTGGTATGGTTATGGAAGGTGCCCCGTAGGTTCTCTAGCTCTACTAGGCGGGGGAGCGTGCCACTGGCAGCGGCCTCGATCTCGCCTCGGTTCTCCCGTAGCTCTGGCGTCACATACTCCAGCCCTAGCTCCGCATAGATCCCTTGCTCCGAGTAAACCTCAGGCACCTCCGTCCCCTCCTCGATAGCGCTAAACCCGTATTCGTTCAGCGACCACCCGCGAGCGCGCGCCCGGGAGCGTAGCTCCACATTATGCTCCTTACTCCCCGTAAAGTATTGCTGCGCAAAGGGGAACTGCGCATTACTCACGGCGCGGAGGTCACACTGCAGCCCCTTCTCCGTGACCATCACACTCGCCTTTGTCTCCCCCTGTGCCAGCACATCGATCACCTCCGGGAAGGTCGCAAAGTATGCCGTCAGCACTGCAGGCTCAGGCGTCGCTACCAGAAAGTCCAGATCATGCGACGTCTCCTTCCCCCGGCGGAACGACCCACAGATGCACGCCTGCGACACCGCTGGATGATCCTGCAGCCGCTGTAGGAAGACCTGCGCCACGCCTGCAATGTCACCGTGCAGAAACTGCCCCGCGTAGCTTGCGCGCGCCTCGATGGCTTTCAGAATATTCTCCACCGTCTTCTTCCCAAACCCTGAGAGCACCGCCACGGAGCCATCTTCGCACACCTGCTTTAGCGTCTCTATGGAGTTCACCCCCAGTGCCTCATACAGTGCCTTCACCTTCTTAGGCCCTAGCCCCTGTAGCTCAAAGAGGTCGAACAACCCAGCCGGAAACTCCCCCCGCAGTCGCTCATAGAACTCCATCTGCCCCGTGCTCGCTAGCTCATGGAGCTTAGACTGCAGTGCATCCCCCAGTCCTTTGATCCCCTTCAGCTGGTTCTCCCGTGCCAGTGCGACAATGTCACCATCAAAGTTCTGCACGATCTCCGCCCCATTCTTATAAGCACGAATCTTAAAGTGGTTCTCTCCCTTAAGCTGGAGCAAGAGCACAATCTCCTCCAAGACCTCTACAAGCGTATCACGAGTCACTGACATAGAGCGCAATATGAGGACTCCCCGCCCCCTTGTCAAAATATCAGCGAAGTTTTCCCACTC
>CAYWAG010000148.1:0-5009 GCA_964455925.1 uncultured Verrucomicrobiales bacterium
ATAAGCCCCGCGCTCCCCCCTTCTCTATCGCCCCCTCTCACAAACGCGAACATACATTAACGATAGTGAGAATTACTTAATCACAGGGAAACACAATCCTCAATAACCCACTACCCCTCGCCAGGTAAAAATAAAGACTACAGATAAATCTATACAAAAAAAACTCAAATAAATCGCCGTAGCCCATTCCCAAATAACTACTCAAGATCAACAAACGGAGTGATCATATATTCAAGCGTAGAACAACATGACCTTCTAATACAATATATGCGCGAGAACCTCGAGTTCTGTACATCCTAAGCAAATTCTTGTAAATTGTGGCGCGCAGCACGTATTTATGCGATAAACCTAATAAAAGATTCACCTCCCCACTCTCGGCAACAAGCCCTCTCTGTAATGCCATACATTAGTCCGACTTTAGACGTCTCCCGGTATCGCTTCTCGTCGCAGGCGCCCACGCTATATAGGCCCAACTCGGGCATCATGACGTAGCGCCCCCACCTGTGACGCATAAAAAAATCTCCTCCGCTTTCACTTGAAACTTCCGCAGAGGTGCGTTTACTTCGCGCCTAGCCCTATGAGTAAGCCCTCAGATGCCACGCCTCCGGTTGATCCTACGCCATCGCTTAAGGAAGACCTCTCTACATTGATTAAGCTCCGCCTTAACACCTTTGTCCTCATTACCGCCTTCTTCGGCTACCTTCTGGGGTGGAAGAGCCTCGGTGCCGAATGGACCTGGGATGCCCTCTGGGCGCTGGTGCACACACTGCTTGGCACGGCGGCATCCGCCTTTGGGGCAGCGGTGTTTAACCAAGTCATGGAGGTGGACTCCGATGCCCGCATGGCGCGCACCGCTAACCGCCCCTTACCCGCACGGCGCATACTCCCCCCGTATGCCTTTGGGCTGGGCTGGGCGCTCTGTGCCTTTGGGGTGATCCACCTCGGCGCGATGATCTCCTTCTCTGCTGCTATTCTCGCCGCCATTACCATCGGCACGTATGTCTTTATCTACACGCCTATGAAGCGGGTCTCATCGGTGAACACCCTGATCGGTGCGATCCCAGGGGCGATCCCTCCTATGATGGGCTGGGTCGGTGCGGGGCATGGATTAGCTGAGGCGGCTCCATGGTTCCTCTTTGCCCTCCTCTTTCTCTGGCAGCTCCCTCACTTCGTAGCGATCAACTGGCTGTGCCGGGAGGAATACGAGGAGGCGAACTATAAGATGTGGAGCGACCGAGACCGCAGTGGGCAGCGCAGTGCGGGGCTCTACATCGGGTTCTCTCTGCTCATGGTGCTCCTACCGCTACCCGCCCCGTTTCTAGGGCTGACAGGCTGGATCTTCCCGCCCATAGGGATGCTGCTCGCTATCTTTCTCATCCTCACTGCCGTGAAGTTCCTACGCACTCGGGAGCGCACGGACATGCGGAAGGCATTCTTCGCCACCCTCCTCTATCTCCCCCTGGCTCTCGCTGCTCTAGCCGTAGACTGGCACTAACTCGTTTTTTATATAAAGCCCCGCCACCATCACCCTCTAACATCTTCCCCGTGAACAAGCCCGCTAACACTACCACCATTGTCCTCATCCTCGTAGGAATCATCCTGATCAGTGGCATCTTCGTCCCTCAGGCATACATGCGCTACCTGAACAACCGCGAGTTCCGCCCCCCCTTTGAGAAAGGGATCACGAAGAACATCCGCATCCTAGATGACCTCCGTGGCATCACCTCCCTAGAGGAGTTCGGCGGATCCCTGTGGGTCACCTACTGCTCCACGACCGCCCCCGACCACCAAAACACCCTCCTCCACGAGAAGATGCAAGCCCTCCGCGCCCGCTTCCCAGAGGAGACCATTAAGGCCGCCATCTTCCTCGTCGATGTCACCATCGACCACCCAGAGCAGCTCGCCGCCTACCGTCAGGCAAACGCCGCATACCTCACCGAGGCGGACTACATCATCGCGGGTAACGCCGAGGTCGTTCATAAGTATCTTCGCAACGAGTTCCGGTTTGAGGGCATCCCCTATGAGAAGGATGGGCGCTGGCACTACGACCAAGACCTCATCATCCTAGATCGCCTCCCCGCTGATGAGAGCGGCAAGCGCCCCGTGCTTGCCCACATGCGTGGTCAGATCGACTTTCACGGAGCCATCGCCGCCGACCGTGACGCTATGAAGGCACACGCCAAATACGTCCCTCACGAGGAGCGCACCAACCAGCTGCTCGTTGACACCATCCAATACCTCATCGTCAACCCCAACGAGGAAGACGCCCCGCTCTCTGGTGAAAAATAGCCCCTATCCCCCCTCCACTCCCATGTCAGATAAAACGAAGATCATCCTAATCTACACCTCCGTCGCCGTCGTCTCCTCCCTCCTCATCTTTGGGTTCGTTACCCTCCGTCAGCTGGAGGACATGAAGGCCGAAGCCGAGCGCCCGCTGGCGGTCAACATTGGTAAAGACACCATCGATGAGTTCCACCAACTGCAGAACAACATCACACTTACCAACCAGCTAGGTGAAGAGGTATCGGTCTTTGACCTGAAGGATAAGGTCTGGGTCTTTGCCCAATTCTTCGCCAAATGTCCCATGTGCGCAGAGCGGAACTACACGGATCTGCTAAGCATCTATAAGCAATATAAGGATCACCCCGATTTCATGCTCGTCTGCATGACCATCGACCCAGAGACCGATGACGTCGTTAAGCTCCAGGAATACGCGGAGGTCGTCAAGGCGGATCCCCGTAACTGGTGGTTCCTCACGGGGGAGAAAGAAGCACTACACCACTACATGCGCCATGAGATCCGCTACATGGACGTACGTGAGCGCACTGTCCCAGAGGAGATCGCCACCATGGGGCGCTACGCCCACGACCTCGGCATCGCCGTCTTTGATAAGGGGCTAAAGATGCGCATCAAGCGTGACCTCGCCTTCGGCCGCTCACAGAACGACGAGCTCGCCGCTAAGTTCGAGGAGGAGCTCCACTCCGCCATCCAGACCGCGCTCAAGGGCGGGAAGTAGTGTCTCCCCCCTTTTTATCCCCATCCATAACACGCATCTAAAAGACCTATGTCCACCTCTCGCTCAGCCCGCCCCTGGTACATTGCCGCTAGTATCGTCACCGTCGTCGTCGTCCTGCTGGTAGGCGTCATGAACCGTATCTCTGTCCCCACCCCAGACTGGTGGGATGTCAGCGCCCTCCCGCTCGTCAACGCCTGCCTCAACTCCGCCGCCGCTCTCCTCATCATCGGGGGAGGCATCGCCATCCGCATGGGGAACAAGGGCGCACACCGGAACCTAATGATGAGCGCCTTCGCCCTCTCTGGCGTCTTCCTCCTCAGCTACGTCGCCTACCACCTCACCAGTGACCATACTCTCTTTGGCGACCTAGACCATGACGGCACCCTCAGCACGGAGGAAGCCGCCCTCGTCACTAGTGCTAAGCCGCGCTACCTCATCATCCTGCTCAGCCACATCGCACTTGCGATCGTCAGCTTCCCGCTCATCCTCTTTGCCATCATTGCCGCCGTACACCAGCAGTTCCAGCTTCATAAGCGCCTCGTCCGCTGGGCATACCCCATGTGGCTCTATGTCGCCATTACAGGGCCGATCGTCTACGCCCTCATCAGCCCATATTATCCATAAGCCTATAGACTCTATGAGACACATCCTGATCTTCCTCCTCCTAGCTGGCATTTGTTACGCTGAGCCAGCCCTCCGCACCTGGACAAGCTCCGTTGGTAGTACCATTGAAGCCACCTTGCTAAAGCTGGAGGGCGGCAAGGTCACTCTACAGCTCACCACAGGGAAGGAACTCACCATTCCGCTCACCTCCCTGGCAGAGACTGACCAAGCGCTCGTGAAGGAACAAATGGCGCCTCCGGTAAGCACCAGCATCAAGGGCATCGACGCCAAACCCGGCACGACCTCTAACGCGATCAAATGCGCCGACTCAGAGTGGAGCTACCACGTCTATCTGCCACCGAGCTTTAACACCGGGCGTGAGTGGCCCGTGCTCTTCATCATGTCTGCAGGTGGCGGAAAAGGGGGCAATCCCATTCGCCGCTACATCCCCGTTGCCGACCAGTTCGACTGTATTCTCGTCTGCTCCGTAGAGTCTAAGAATGGCTTTGACCGGAGCCAAGCCGCGGTCGAGGCGATGGCTGAGGATGTCTATGAGCGCTTCCCTGTTGCCGATAAGTTTGCCTTTGCCACTGGTATGTCTGGAGGAGGGCGCATGTCTTACCTCCTCTCAGAGTGTAATAAGAACGTTGTCGGGATTCTGCCCTGTGGAGCGGGAGATGGTGTCTATCCAGACGGGGAGTCCTTCCGTAGTGCTAAGCTCCGCTCTGGCACCTACATCTACAGTCTCGTCGGGACGAATTGCTTTAACCGCACGGGAGTCTATGAATCGCACCAGGAGTTTGACGAGAAATGCCGCCTCCGCTTCTTCCCTGGTGGACACGCATGGGCAAAGGAGCCTCTCATCCTAGAGGGCATGGCGCGCGTCATTGGTGAGGAGCTTAAGGAGAACTCCACTCTCGCCGCCTACCAAGACGAGTACCTCATCGCTCTGGAGAAACTCGTTCTCAGTATAGAGGACCAGACCCCATGGGAGAGCGAATACCTCGCCTCCTTTGGCGCCAGCGTGAACCGCTCCGCCACTGCTAAGCGCCTCGCCCAAAAAGCAAAAACGCTCCAGTCAGACCCTCGCGTCATCGCGGCAAAGAAAGCTGAGCAAGACATCCAGAAGCTTTGCGCCGCCTTCTACGAGGAATACGACTACTTCTCAGGAGACACGGAGGACCTCCCTGCGCGCAGTAAAATGGGGGCAAAACTCGCCGCTAACTACAGCGATACCCCATACGCCGAAATCCTAACGAAGCTGGGAGAAAAATCCCCCGCGCCAGGGAAGAAATAACTAACTGAGGCATGAGCATCCTGCTCATGATCAACATCTATTGGCGATAGCCACTGACTTTCTCCTTAATGTCCGCTTATTCAATAGGTGGAG
>CAYWAG010000149.1:0-815 GCA_964455925.1 uncultured Verrucomicrobiales bacterium
CAATTGCATTGTTCGGTGGGTTGATTTTTGCGCGAAGCGAAATCCGTGAACTACGCACAATGCTTAGTCCCGTATCCCCACCTGAATAGTTACCATTTGACACTGTAGAGATCTGTGTGACGCTCCAAGCTCAATAAATTTAGCGGTAAAACTTAGCGTCTTTGCGTCTTAGCGGTTTCCTCACTGCGGAGTCAGGAATAAGATGATGCACTCGTGAGGTATTATAGCCCAAAGAATTGGCGGACGGCGTTACGCTTGAGCGCGAGTTCTCGCCATTCACTCGTGAGGCGAGATGCCTCGATGATTCCGCAGCCTGCAGGCAGGCTTAGCTCGCCGTCGGCATAGGCGACCATCCGGATACCGACGAGGAGGTCGAGCTGCCCCTTATGGTAGAGCCCAAAGGGCGCGCCGAACGAGGTGGGAGCCCCTAGACGCTGCCGCCATTCGGCGAGGGTGGATTGGGTCTCTGGCGTCCTGGGGAGTGAGCCGAGCGCGGGTGTGGGGTGGAGATGCCGAATGAGGTCATCGGGGCGATGGCTTTGGTAGAGCTCGACGTCGATAGCGGTGTGAAAGTGGATGAGGGAGCCGAGGGAGAGGATATCGCGTTGGTGGCGGCGAATCATGCCCAGTGGGGTGAGTGAGTCCTGCAGAGTTTGGGCGACGAACTCGTGCTCCTGGATCTCCTTTTGGTCTGCCGAGAAGATGGCGCGCTCTGGCTCTGTCGCCGTGCCCGCTAGTGCCATAGTGCGGAGCTTCCCCTCAAAGGTGCGGAGGAGGAACTCGGGGGAGGCTCCCAGGAAGCCACTGCCCTGTTG
>CAYWAG010000149.1:825-5001 GCA_964455925.1 uncultured Verrucomicrobiales bacterium
CCCGAAAGACCTCCGCGAACTCCTGCGCACAGGGAGGCTGCCAGTCTAGCGATGTCTCCGGCTGTGCGGTAACAGCCGGCGGAAACGCCTGGCGCAGCTCGTCCCGCGTGAGCTGATAGACCCGGGATGGAACGTACCACGGAGCGGGTTCACTAAGGTCAAAGCTGTTCTTATAAAAGGCGGTTTCCCCTAAGGGGCATTCGGCACGTTGTGCGAAGGGGCCCTCCCCAATGAGAAGAGAGTCGTCACGACAACTCAGGAAGGCCCAGTCTGTGGCGGTGGTTGGCATACAGGACACTATAGCCTATGATCACGGTGTTAGCATGCGTTTTACTTTGGCACCCGGCAGGACACTGACTTCCATCTGGTTCATGACGTAGGCAAAGGAGTATCCTGTGGCGGGGTCTGCAAAGGCATGTGAGCCTCCTGCTCCGGGGTGCCCGTAGCCTTGTTGGTCAGACCCGATCAGCTGGCGCAGCTTCGCACCACCAGCGTCGACCGGATCCATCATAAAGCCACCACCAAAGGAGGTCGGGGCACAGAGGACGAGGTCGTCACCGTTAACGCGGCGGGTATTAAACTGCTGGCGCATCTCGGCGGTGAAAGGGGAGCCATCCAGATGCCCCATGCAGGCTTGATAGAACTGCGCGAGTGCGCGCGCAGAGCCTACGCCCCCCATGGCGGGGTAGCCAGCTCTCCAGTTCTCAGGCTTGTTCATCTCCTGCGCACCCTGCACGCCCTTAGGGGAGCTAAAGGCGGTGTTGACGATGCTGCCCGCTTTCCCTACTTGGGCATAGAAGCCGTCCTTAAGCTGGTCTGCCGTCATCTTACCCGCATACAGCGTAGCGACGCGGTGATCCTCACTGGCAGGCAGCCCGATCCAAAAGTCAATCCCGAGCGGAGCGGCGATCTCACGCCGCCACACCTCACCCAGCGTCCCCCCTGTGAGGCGGCGGACACACTCGTCCTGCATAAAGCCCCCTAACCGTGGGTGGTAGCCATGGGCGCTGAGTGGCTCCCAGAGCGGTTGCTGCGCCACGATGGCGTCGATCACACCCTCATAATCGAGGGCTTGGATGGTGACGTTTACGCCTGCCAGCCCGCATTGGTGCGAGATCAGATCCCCAAAGCTCACCCCGGACACTGGGAACTCCCGCCACACTCGGCGCACCTCGGTCTCCAGATCCATCCCTGCCTGCGCTAGGCAGTAGATCAACGTCGCCGCAGCGGGGCCCTTAGTGGCGGAGAACACGGGGACGATCGTATCCACCGTCCACTCCGTGCTCTGGCTCTGATCCGTGTAGCCCTCGCTACGGGTCATGATCTCCTCCCCATGCTTCCACACAGAGACAGAGGCCCCTAGCTCGCCACCGCCCGGCGCGAACCCTTTCTTAAACTCAGTCCGAATGTGGTGAACGTTCATTACTTAATAGTCCCTTCCGTGCGGATATCCAGATGGCAGAAGAAGCGGTTAGTCTGGCGCTCTACGCCCACATTGGTGTGGTCACCATGACCAGGAAAGACCTCGATGTCGACATTCAGCGTCAGCATCTTCTGTGCGATCCCGTTCAGAAGGAGCGCCTCGTCGCCACCAGGCAGATCCGACCGACCGACCGAACCCTGGAAGAGCGTATCCCCAGCGAACAGAACGTGCTTACCCGCGAGGTAAAACACGACACTATCCGTAGAGTGCCCAGGCACATGCATGAGCCCGATACTGGTGTTACCGATCTTCACCAGCGACTCCCCCTTGAGTATATTCGTCACGGTATAAGGCTCCACCGTGATGTCCATCCCCCAGCGCTGCGCCAGCGTAGCGAGAATAAGGTCTGGGTCATAAGGAGCGTAGGCATAGATCGGGATGCCCGCCGCCGCAAAGAGGTGCGCATCCTCGACATGATCGTAATGCTGATGCGTCAGTAACAGCGCCGCCGGGCGCACGCCGCGCGACTGGATAACGTCATAGAAGCCCTTAGGCGCATCAATGGCGATGTATTCGCTGCCGGTATTACAGAGATAGCCGTTCGTAGAGACCATTCCGCCAACGTAGCGGGTTAGACTGAACTCGTTCTGGTTCGATGAGGACATAATGATAGGGTAGGTATAAAGTGTTAGGAAAGAGGCTGACGAAGCGCATCGATAGCATGCTCTAGGTCTGCCATCGTGAGGTCTGCACTGACATAAGCAGAGCCTAAGCCAGAGAGAAGGACGAAGTGGATTTGCCCCTTAGAAAACTTCTTATCGGTCAGCATCTTTGCCACGATCTGCTCTGTCGTGATGCTGTCTGGTAAGACGGTGGGCAGCGAGAAGCGCTCCAGCACGCGGTTCACCCGCGCCGCATCAGCAGCAGGGAGACCCGCATGGGTCACAGATAGGTGGAGCGCGGCCAGCATCCCCAGCGCGATCGCCTCGCCATGCAGGAGCTCGCCATACGGTACAGAGGCCTCTATGCCATGACCAATGGTGTGCCCAAAGTTCAGTAACGCCCGGGTGCCACTGGTCTCCTTCTCATCCTCCTCGACTACGCGCGCCTTGATCCCAATGTTCCGCGCCAGCATGTCTGCGCTCGGCGGGACGGTGGAGAGATCCATCGTTTCTAACTGCGCCAGCATGGCGGCATCACGGATACAAGCATGCTTAATGACCTCGCCATACCCCTCTAAGTACTCCCGCTCTGGCAGGGTGCGGAGCATCTCGGGGTCGATGAGGACGAGCTTAGGCTGATGGAAGGCGCCTATGAGGTTCTTCCCCTCTGGGGTATTGACGCCCGTTTTTCCACCTACGGAGCTATCGACCTGGCTCACGATCGTTGTGGGGATTTGGACAAAGGGGATGCCCCGAAAGAAGATGGAGGCGACAAACCCAGCAAGATCCCCCACCACGCCGCCACCGAGGGCGATCACAAAGGAGGCTCGATCATGCCGCGCCGTAATCATCTCCCGTGAGACCTCCTCTACTACAGAGAGGGACTTACTGCTCTCCCCCGCCGCGATGATGTGCGTGCTAGTCTCATAGCCACCAGAGACCAGCGCCTCCTGCACCGTAGCGAGGTAATGCGGAGCCACGTTTGAGTCCGTAATCACGGCACACTTCTTACCTGTCAGCCCAACGTCCTCCAGCCGCTGGATTAAGGTCTGAATACTCTTGTTCTCAACAACAACTTCATATCTGGTATGGGGTAAATTAACCTGAACGGTGGGCATAGCGTGCTGAACCTGATCCCGCCTGACGTGAAGATCAAACCAAAAATGCGTTCCCCTCTCTATATCTGTGGCACCACCGCCAGTGGTAAGACCTCCCTCGCCCTCCAGCTCGCACAGCTCTGCGACGGAGAGATCATTAATGCCGATGCCTACCAAATCTATGCCGGGCTAGAGATCCTGTCCGCCTGCCCCTCCGCACAGGAGCTCGCCCAAGCCCCACACCACCTCTACAGGCACCTGGCGCTCCAAACCGAGATGAACGCGCAGCTCTACCGCCAGCTGGCGCTCCCCGTCATTGCGGAGGTCCAGTCGCGGGGGAAGCTCCCCATCATTACTGGAGGCAGTGGCATGTATCTAAAGTTCCTCACACACGGCCCCTCCCCCATTCCAGCCTCTGATCCAGTGCTCCGGGCCAGCCTAGAGGCGCGCCCTCTCGATGACCTCCTCTCCGAGCTAGAAGCCTGCGACCCAGAGGTGCTGCTCACCTTCCCGCGTGAGAATAAGCGCTACGTCGTCCGCGCCCTAGAGATCTTCCGCCAAACCGGGCAGAAATCCTCCGCCCTAAAGACAGACTGGGAGACTCTCCCCTCCCCGCCCCCACGCGGAGTGCTCCTTACACCGAGCAAGGAGGAGACCCTCGCTGCCATCGAGGTGCGCAGCCGCCTCATGCTCGACCAAGGAGCCATCGAGGAAGTCCGCGCCCTCCCGCCACATGCGGAGATCCCCACCGCTGCTAAGGCCATCGGCATTCGTGAGATCACAGCCTACCTAGAGGGCACCCTCACCCGCGCCGAATGCGAAGAACGCCTCACCATCTCCACCCGCCAATACGCCAAGCGCCAGCGCAACTGGTTTAACCGGGAGACCTGGCTCACCCCACATCACCCCAGCGATGCCATCGCACCGCTGATAGAGGCGCTCACACTACACGACATTTTTTATCCGCAGATTTCGGTAGAGTAGAGAGCACTGG
>CAYWAG010000150.1:0-4998 GCA_964455925.1 uncultured Verrucomicrobiales bacterium
AAATTACGCGTCCTTTTTCTTAAAGCACATCAGACCGTAGATGGTAATGACGACGAAACAGATGACCGGAAGGTAGAAGGAGCCACGAGTAGCAGTGGTGCCCATGAAGCCGTCGAGGTCCATGATCTGCCCCTGGAGGCGTGGCATAAATGCGCCACCAACGATCGCGAGGATCAGGCCAGCGGAACCAAGCTTAGCATCACTACCAGTGCCACCAAGAGCAAGGCCGTAGATGGTTGGGAACATCACAGACATACAGACGGAGATGGCAACGAGACTGTAGAGACCCGTCATGCCCTCTAGGTAGATCGCGCCAAGTGTAGCCGCGGTCGCAACCATGCTCAGAACCGCAAGAAGCGCACCTGGGGACACGAACTTAAGCAGCCCGGTAAAGATGAAGCGGAAGGAGAGGAAGAGAACCATCGCCATGATGTTGTGGTTCTGCGCGGTCGCCTTATCGATGCCGAGTTCGTTCTCAGCGTATTGGATGATGAAGGTCCAGACCATGATCTGCGCACCAACGTAGAAGATCTGAGCAATCACACCACCAACGTAGCGTGGGTTTGAAACGAGACGGGAAAGAACCTGCCCAAACGGGTCGTCGCCTTCGTCATCAGCCTTAGAGGTGCTAGGCATCTTAGAGAAGAGAAAGACGAAGAACATGACGAGAACGACACAGCCGATCACAACATAGGGCATGGAGACGGTCTTAAGGTCCGTCTTTTGGAACTCAGCGTGAGACTGCCCTTGGTAAGAGGCGATCTTACCGTCCTTAAAGTCGGAGAGAGCGGTGTTAACATCGCCTTCGCCAGCTGGAAGCTCCGCGACATACGCCTTAACGTTCTCGTCACCCTTGACCTCACGAGGCTTAGACTGGAGGAACGGCAGGATCTTATGCTCGCTCTGCTCAACCGCAGCGGGGTTCTTATCTGCCAGGGCAGCACCGACATCAGTCTTAAAGTCCTCTACCTGAATGCTAGAGAGGATAACGGTGCCCGCGATGAACATGCCACTGAGGGAGCCGATAGGGTTAAAGGCTTGCGCTAAGTTCAGACGCAGCGTGGATGTCTTAGGATCACCCATGGAAAGGATGTAGGGGTTCGCCGTGGTCTCTAGGAACGCGAGACCGAAGGTGATGACGTAGAGGGAGACGATAAAGAGGTTAAAGTTCGCTCCGCCTGCGGCAGGGATAGAAATAAAGGCACCGACCGCATAGAGACCGAGGCCAATAAGAATCCCCATCTTATAGGAGAACTTACGGATGAAGAGCGCGGCAGGGATCGCCATCGTGGCGTATCCACCGTAGAAGGCCATCTGGACCCAGGTGCTCTGCTTATTATCAATGACGAAGACGTCCTTAAAGACGGCCACGAGGGGGTTCGTAATATCGTTCGCAAATCCCCACAGCGCAAAGAGCGTGGTAACGAGGATAAACGGAAGAATAAACTTCTTGGGAACTACCGCTGGGTTTGAATCTGACATGGTATAGTGTGTTTTAGATATGCCCACCTCGGTCATGAGACCGAGTTTGGCAGGAAGATTACCCTTAACCGCACCGCCTCGCTCTGACAAGAACTTTCTGAATACTCCTCCACTCCATTTCTATTCCAGTCAAAAATCTCTCATTCACCGTGACAGAGGCGTCCTTAGTGGGAGAATTTGAATAATTCACAGATCTACAGATACTAGGAGGACGTCTCCGCGCTTTTGTGGGCGAGGTCTTTACCGCCTCTGAGTTTCTCTAGGAAGGCTATGAGACCGCCGCTACGTTTGGATCCTGTAGCCCATGGGAACAGGACGGGGTAGAGCTTTTGGAGGAGCTGGTCGGTGACAAAGCCGGTGACCCCGATGGCGAGGATGATGGCGTAAACGATGTCAAAGTTAAAGCGGCGCCCCTGGGTATCAATAATCTCGGTCAGCCCACTCTTCACCCCTAGGAGCTCTGCGATGACGAGCCATGTCCACGCCCAACCTAGTAGGATGCGGAGGTCGTTATAGAGATTATGGCTGATCCCCGGGATGACGACCTTAAAGACTAGCGACGACTTACTGGCACCGAGGGTTTGCGCGGCATCTAGGATGCCCTTGTCCAGCTGGCGGGCGGTGTTTGCGGTCATAAGCACCGCCTGGCAGACAGTGCCGAGGAAGACGAGCGCGATCTTAGGGGCATCATGGCTACCCAGCAGGAAGACCAGCAACGTGGCAAAGGCAGGTGCCGGAAGGTAACGAAAGAAGTCCACAAAGGGCTCTACGAGACGGGAGAAGAAGTCAAACGTGCCGGCGAGTAAGCCCAAAGGCAGCCCAATGAGCACCGCGATGATAAACCCGACGAAGACGATGCCCAGGGAGGCGAAGTAGCGCGTATGGATGGGGTCTTCTGTATTCTGCCACAGTTGCACGCCTGCCTGCCAGCACTCATGCGGGGCTGGTAGGTAGGAGGGACGCCCGACGGCCTTAGACCCTACTGGGATGAGGTGGAGGAGTGGTGCAGTGGGATAGGTGGCGCTGTCATAGTGCTCCCCACAGGCGGCCTGTAGTGTCGCCCAGTTTTGCTGAATGATAGCGGTGTTCTCTGCCGTGATCTCTGTGAGCTGGGTCTGCCCCGTAGCCAGTTGCTGCCAGAGGGTAAAGAAGGCGGCGTCATCCGTGGACTGCTCGCTGGTCATCAGGGCGGCATCTACGGCTAGAGGGTGAATCTTACGCAGCACCTTCTTATTACTCCGTGCGCTAAGGCGGATGCCGTCTGGAAGCGCAGCGGTGTCTGGGGCAGCATTATAGGCGGAGATCTCGCTGTTTTTCTCCCGCACCATCTGCTGGAAGGCGGAGAAGCGCGCGGCCTCCATCGTGTGGCTGGTGCGGTAAATGGTTGGGAAGTCGCCCGACTTTATATCCGTAGAGGTCTTTAGCTCATAACTCACCTCCCAAATCCCCGGTAAATACGAGAAGAACGCCCATACCAGAAACGGCAGGATAAAGGAGCAGACGGTGAGGACTGCACGCTGCACAGGGCTGAGGTCTTCGCGGACTTTAAACCAAGATTTCATACGGGATAGGGGAGGGGGGGGAAACACAGGATCGCCTGCCAGTTATTACGATCCTGTGGGGGGCTGGGTTAGTGCGCTGCAGGCTCCGCAGCTGTAGGAGCGGCGGTGGCTTCCTCTGCTACTTTCTCCACTGGTGCTGCGGCTTCTGGCTCTGCAGGTGCTGCCTCGGTGGGAGTAGGCTTAGGCTCCGTGGCTTTAGGGCTGGACTTCTTCTTAGATGGAGTCGGCTCGGACTGCTCCTTCTTACGGGAGTAGAAGACCTCGCCGTCCTTCATCAGGGTGACAAAGCCCTGGGTGAGGAGCCACTTCAGATCGTGGAACCATTGTGCCTTATCATCCTCTGAGATGTCTGCAGGGAGGAGCTCTTGCCAGAGCTGGTCGATGCCCTTGCCATCGTTTTTGATCGCCCAGTTGACGATCGCTTGTGGGCGCTCTGAGAGGGTGGAGAGCTCAGGTAGGGCGTGGGGGCGTGATGGTCCCGCATTGAGCTTCTTGTTCACCTTAAAGACCGCGACATTGCGTCCAGAGAGCTGGCGACACATCAGTGAGGCGAGCTTGCCAGGGTAGCGCTTCTCCTCGGAGATCGTGTTCTTTAGGAGGGTGAACAGGGCAGGGGATAGCAGGCGACGTGGGATGTTCGATGGGACGAAGGCGGTCTGCACTTGCTTATAATACTTGTTAAACGCTCCTTGCGCGAAGTGTGCCTCAAGCTCGGCGGAGCTCTTGAGCAGGAGCTCGTCCGCTGGCTCTTCCTCTGTGGCGTGCTCCTTTGGTAGGTAGTAGGTCTTGACCTTTTCAGACTCGATCCACGCTTGGATAGACTCCTCATCGGTCAGGGTCTCAATGCTGTTAAGGAAGCCTCTATAGGACAGCTGGGAGAAGCGCTCGCGGTGGAGGGCCTGGAGCTTAGCCTGGTAGTCGTGGCGGTTCACAGGGCCGAGGTAAACGCCGGACTTTTGGCAGCGCGCTACGGAAGGGAAGTTCCCTGATGGAGGATCGACCTCGCGGGTGACTTCAGTGTAGAGCTCCTTTACGAGGTCGGACTGGATGAAGTCTAGCAGCGCCTCTTCCTTCGTTAAATAGGCGGCACTGGTGACAATGTTGCGAAAGATCTTAGTGCCCTGAGGCGCGGTGAAGCTGACGTTAAAGCGCTCACGGGACTCTAGGACCAGGCGGGCGAGGTCAAAGACAGAGTGCGTACGTGCGGTCTGTAGGATCTGCTTACAGAGGTTATCGAGCCCTTCTTCTATCGGCATGACCTCACCGGTGAAGCCCTCTGGAACAGGGACGTCCTGTGTTCGGCGCTCACGTCCACCGCGTCCGCGCCCTTCACTACGTCCAGCGTTACGGCGGTCATTGCGGTCGGGGCGCTCATTACGCTCTGCGCGTCCCTTCGCGAATCGACCTCTATTGTTTCCACTGCGGCTAGCCTCGCGAGGGGTGTAGTCCTTATAGTCCTTTTTTGGTTTCTCGTCACGCGCCCACGCTGGGCCGAAGCTCAGTGCAGAGAGGTCTACACCATTACTATTTCCTTGGTCACTCATATTGATTATGGGATATGCTACAAAACGGGAGGAGGCTCCCGTGCTTTCGGCTCTAATAGCCTTAGATTCTCACGGCTTACCTAGTTTTTTAACATTAGCAAGGACGGAATTCGGTGAATCTGTGCAGGGCAATCAAATAAGGGAGAGGCAAAACAAGCGCTCACTAAAATTCGTTTTTAACCACGAATTTATACGAATGAGCACGAATTATTCATCTTTTAAAGTCACTCCACCAACTGGAGACGAAAGAGGGAGCTGATTCCTCGTAAAATCCTTCTATCTAGGGCTTAGTCAGTGACTAATAAGCTGAACTTGAGCCTTTAGCCTGCGCCAGACCGTCATTTTAAATGATTTGAGACACTAGTGTCCTGAAATATTAGTTCGTTACATTAGGACGTGATTGATTTTTC
>CAYWAG010000151.1:0-4991 GCA_964455925.1 uncultured Verrucomicrobiales bacterium
ATGTACTCACATGCAGGTTTGAACTCCCCTCTTTTTAGCGGAATTTAGCGCCTTTAATAAAAAAAGCAGGTAAATTATAAAATCCGGAGTCACGCTTCGCCAAAGGCGTTCATAAAGCAGGTCTCTAGCGCTAGTGCCTCGGAGACGTTCGTCTCATTCAGGAGGAAGCGGAGATCCTCTAGGGCCTCGATCCGTTGGAGCACATCATGCACGGGTAGATCCTCTGCAAAGCGGGCAAAGACGGCGTCCGAACCGGAAAAGATGCTTGGGCGTTGCCCCACCTTCCAGCGGATGAGATCCCCGAACCAGCTGATTAGGGCGTTCACGCTCTCTGTCCGTAGGCCTAAATAGTCAGCCGACTCCTCCGCCAGCGCCTGCTCCTCGCGGGCTTTGATGAGGTTACGGTCTTCGGTCACTTGTTTTAGGTTTGCGAGTTCAGCCTTGAGGGCTGATTGGTGCTTCTTGTTGATCATGTTCTTCTGGTCGCCCAGATATGCCTCGAAGTCCGCCTTGATCCCTAGAGCGGGTATTAAGCCCCGGCTAGAGGTTTGCAGGTTTGCCTGGATGATGGCATTCATCGCGGATTGCGCCTCAGAGGGGCCGTCCTGTCCCACGCGGTAGAGTGGGATACTGATGCAGCGTGAGAGGATGGTCGTTAGGAGCCGATCTGGGGCGGTGGTCAGCAGGAGGAGCAGGCAGTTCTGGGGCGGTTCCTCTAGCGTCTTGAGGAAGGCGTTCGCGGCACTTTCGTTCATGCGGTCTGCATCGACGATGACTCCGATCTTCCATTGTCCCGCTGGGGCAGAGAGGTAGAAGGAGTCCTCTAATGCGCGCATATCATCGACCTTGATTAATCGGGACTTAGAACGCGGGCGTACGATGCGGGTAAACTCGCTCTGCATCATATCCAGCGTGCCCTCTGGTGCTGTAGGCTCTGGCTCTGGCATCTCGCCAAACATATCGGGGACAGCGGTGTCTGGGCGCTCATTCAGGAGGGTAATGATCCGCTGTGCTAGCTCCTCCTTACCCACCCCAGTCGGGCCTGTAATGAGGAAGGCATGCCCTAGACGTGAGCGCTCCTTGGCCGAGGCGAGTAAGTCATAAGCTTGGTCAGTAGTCAGTGGCATAATTCAGAGCACATAGAGATGACAAAGCAGAGGAGGGAGTTCAATGCTTTTTCTAACCTATACCACTACGGATAAAAAAAGCAACGTGTTCAATACACGTTGCCTGTCTGTGGACCGCGGCGAAGGGGCTGCCTTATCTGAGGTAAGGCTTAGTCTTGTTCGATGTAGTTTGAGTGGCCGTCTTTCTTGATCTTCTTCAGTTGGGAGTAGATCTCGTCGGCAGCGTCTTCATCCTTGTTGAGGAAGGCGGTCTCGTAGTCGCAGAGGAGGACGTAGTTTTGTGCGAGCAGTTTCTTATAGAGGGCGATCTCGAGAGCCTTTTGGGCAGGGTCGGTGGTCTTCTCCGTGAGCGCAGGAAGGTAAGCGAAGCATTTGAGGAGTTCGTCCTGAGCCTTACGCACGGTAGCAGCCTTTTCATCGAAGTCATCAATACGGCGGAGGCTCTTAAGTAAGCCGCTCATCTCGTCCATGTGCTTACCGAGAGGAGTCGTTTCCTCCGCGATCACTGGTGAGAAGAGGAGAAGGGATAGGAAGAATGGGATAATCTTATTCATAGTCATAAAATTAGCGACATCGTGTGTGAAATTCCAGAAAGAAAAAGAGATTTCTCGGATTTGCATTACCTTGGCAAAAACGCCTTACGATTTTTGATTGAATACTCCGCATAAATAGGGCACAAGGAGGGCGATTTATGAAATCTCTTATCACTCTTTTAGTTGTTGTTGGAGCGATCTGCTCTGTCTCTTGCGGGAATTATAGCTCTGAGCGCCAGGTCGCTACTCCTCAGGGATCTGACAGTAACATGCCATGGAACACGCCTAACCAGGGCGAGGGTCAAGGCGCGTTTGGTGGGGCCTTTAGTCGCTAATCTTTACACATCCACTCCTCCGCTATGGCAGACTCTAAGGCAGACCGGATCAGCATTGCAGAATATGCGATGAAGCTCGCAAAGGTCGCCAGCCTGCGGAGCGAGGACCCCTACCGACAAGTAGGGGCGGTCGCTCTGGATCATGATAACCGCGTGATCGGGACGGCATATAATGGTCTAGCGCCCGGATTTAATGCGCCCGAGGGCTTCTGGGATGATCGTGATAAGCGGCAGAAGTTTATGATCCACGCGGAGGTCAACCTCTGCTCTCTTATCAAGCGTGGCGAGGCTCGGATCATCGCCTGCACGACTCTGCCCTGCACCTCGTGCATGCAGACCCTCTCTGCCTATGGGGTAGAGACGATTTACTATGGAGAGGATTACCCTGGCTCTGACGCGCCCGAAATCGCAGAGAAATACGGGATCGAACTCATCTTCTACCCTATTCCGTCTTTCTCATAAGCCCCCTCTTATTTCGTAGCCCCCTTTTTCTACCTATGCCCCCTCTCCTCCTCTTTCTCGCCGTTCTCTCATGCACTCTTATTGCGCGGGCGGAATCACTCTACTGGCAGCGAGTGGGCACGGACTTTGATACTCCGGTTGATCTCGTAGAGCTAGCAGGGGGACAGTTTATCGTCGTAGAGAAGCCAGGCAGGCTCATCTTAACGAACTTTAGAGGGCAGCAGGGCTGTATCCTAGACCTTAGTGACCAGGTCCGTAGCCGAGGACGTGAGCAAGGTCTGCTCGGCATTGCCCTGGACCCAAAGTTCTCCCGCAACGGACGTATCTACCTCAACCTCATCAACACAAAGAAGGACACCGAGGTTTGGCGCTACACACTTAACCCGCGCGACCTCTCACAGCAGACCGCTGCCCCCCAGCGGTTGCTGCAGATCCCCCAGCCCTACGGAAACCATAATGGGGGATGGATGGGGTTTGGTCCTGATGGGATGCTCTACATCGCCACTGGGGATGGGGGATCCGCTAATGACCCTAAGAATTTGGCGCAAGATCTGAACTCCCTCCTCGGTAAGGTGCTGCGCCTCGATGTCTCCCCCTCCACTGGTTATCGCACACCTGCCAGTAATCCCTATATAAAGACAGGACGCCCAGAGATTTATGCCGTCGGGTTACGGAACCCCTGGCGTTGCTTTTGGCATGGGCAGCACCTGATCATCGCAGATGTGGGGCAAAACGACCAAGAAGAGGTGAACTACCTCACCCTCAGCCAGCTCCGTGGTGCCAACTTTGGGTGGCGTCTCCGCGAGGGTAACATCCCCACGCCCAAGTCCAAGGTCGGTGGCGCAGCTCCGCAAAACGCCATTACACCCGTCCTTACCTATTCTCACGACCTCCAGCAACCTGTGTCCGGGATTTCGATCACGGGGGGAATCATCTATACGGGTAAGATTCGCTCGCTAAAGGGCCGCTACCTCTTCGCAGACTTCGGCGTGCCTCGCGTTTGGGCCGCCGCCCTCAGTAGCTCTGGCGGAAAGGTGGTGCGGAACTTTGGCTCCTCTGTCCTCCCAGATGAAGGGCAGGTTAACCAGATCGCCTCCATCTCCCGTGGCAGAGACGGGGAGGCATACCTCATCTGCCTCCATGGTGAGATCTTCACCCTCGCTCAACGATAAGAGAACCTCACGTCCTCCCCTTCACTATGATTGCTCGCGCCTCTCACCTCCTCCTCGGAGCACTCCTCCCTATCGCCGCCCTTATCGTCGCCTCGTGTTCCTCCGCCCCTACGACACAAGAACTCATCAAGCGGACACGCCAGCAGCAGCAGGACGCCATCAACAGTATGCCTGCACACCTGCGTGCACCCGCAGACCCGAACAAGGACTTCCCCACGAGTAGTGCCAGCCCGAGTGCCTACGGTGATGCCTTTGCCCCCTCCGCTACTGCGGTAAGCTCGGATAGCGGTATCCCCGCCTCCATTCCAGACATCCCAGATGAAGAGCTAGTCTGGACTGATCCTGATAATCCGGACGAGAACCTCGGCACCGTAGAGCAAGCCTTTACCAAGCCGGTCAAGGACGACTGGCAGCTCAGCTATAACGCTGCCCAACGCCTCGCCTATGCCGAGGGGAAGCCCCTCTTGATTTGGTTTACGAACTCCCGCATGAGCCCCATCTGTAAGCGCCTGGACACAGAGGTGCTCTCTACCCATGAGTTTAAGAACTGGAGCGAGGACCATGTCGTCAAGCTCCGTGTCGACCTCTCCCCAAACGAGCCAAGCCGTAAGCTCCGTGATAAGAAGGTGAAATACGCGCAAGCTCTCCGTAAGAAGTTCGGAATCTCAGGGAACCCCACGATGCTGGTGCTGGACCTGCACGGGCAAGCCTTTGGGCGCTACCGTGGATATAGCAAGGGCGAAGGCGCGTATTACCTCGGCCGGCTCAAGCAAGCCGCGCAGACGGTGAACGAGGACTACTTCCAGTGGTATCCTAAGATGAAGCAGCGCGGCTACCGTAAGTGGAAGGGGCGCAATGGCGTAGAGCTCTTCGCGAAGCTCCTGCGCTATGAGGAAGGCCGCCTCCAGGTGGTCGAACCCAACGGACGCAAAACCATCATCACCGAGTCCAACCTCTCCGCAAAGGACAGAGCATGGATCGCACAGCAGAAACAGAGGTAGCCTCCATCTGAGCTCCATCTACAGAGCATCACACTACACGACATTTTTTATCCGCAGATTTCGCAGATAGACGCAGATTATTGGCTCTTCTCGGAAGTTTGTGGAAGGAATAGGCGCTTTGCAGTGATGCTTATTACTAATTATCGCAGTTATTTTTAGGCTTTAGGTGTCTTTTACATGAATAATAACAATTCAATCACTCATAAAAGCCTCAATTAGCATCTATTAGACAATTACGCTCCTCATCTACTATCTAACTCTCCACTCCTAATAATCTGCGTAATCTGCGGATAGGAAAAATACGAGATCACACTACACGACAATTTTCACTTTGTCTTTTTTCTATCCGCAGATTACGCAG
>CAYWAG010000152.1:0-4976 GCA_964455925.1 uncultured Verrucomicrobiales bacterium
CTTATTCCATAGGTCGAGAGCCAAGAAGGGCAGTCAGTGGCTAACGCCAGAGGATATATTCACGAGCGGGACGCTCGTGCCACAGGCTTTATCAGCGTAATGTGAGTTCTATGTGACTCTCTACGAAAAGAGATTGCACCACGAGAGGATAAGTGCCTAAAACTCATGGAATGTCAGCAGATGAATTAAGCCCTGTAGGAGAGCACACAAAGATAGAGTCCATCTTTGTCCGGCACCGAAACGTCCTCGCGATCCGCGGGAAGTTTTCTGATATCTACACCGATTACTATATCCACCTGATGGAGAACAAGATCAAGTACGAGCCACGGCTCGACCTGATGCTTAAGAACGCCCTCGCTGCTCTCACCCTCCACCTCGTGGCGCGTCCATGGCGTGAGACCATCGCCTGGACCGTCAATATGCGTGCCCCTCGGCTGAACCTCTTCGTCACAGGAGGCAGCCTGCATGAGGCGGTCACAGGGAGGATCTTCACCGATGATGTCCGCGAGCCAGATCGTAACCTCCTCTACTCCCAAACCCTGGACAAATCCAGCGAACCCCGCACCTCTATGATCGAGATCGAGGGGCAGAACCCACTGGAGTGGGTGCAGCACTTCTATGAGCAGTCAGAGCAGCGCCCAGGGAAATGCTTCGAGCTACCCGATGAGGAGTTTATCCTCTTCGCCGCACAGCCAGACTTTGATGCAGAGTGGTTTGAGTCCCTCACTGCCGAGACCGCAGCCGCCTTATTAGAGAAGGAAGAAACAAAGGTGCTAGAGACCCGCAAGTTCCGCTTCCACTGTAACTGTAGTGCCGAGCGACTCATGCCTACCCTCGCCGGATATAAGGATAATCCAGAGGAACTCTTCCTGGGAGATCCCGCCATCAAGGCCGAGTGCCCGCGCTGCGCGTGCTCGTTCATCATCACGAAAGAGGAGTTCACCCGCTTCTTCCAACAGTAACCCCCCTTCCCTCCTTTACAGCTATGCAATACGACTTTGAAACGACCATCACCCGTAGAGGCACAGGCTCCCTTAAGTGGGATCGCCGCCCGGACCTGAACCCCTTCTGGGTTGCTGACCTCGACTTCGTCTCCCCACCAGAGGTCGTGGCGGCACTGCAAGAGCGTCTGGATCACGGCGTGTTTGGATACGCCGTGCCGCATGCGGGGCTCAATGATGCCATCCAGCAATACGTGGCACAGAAGCATGAGACACAGATCCAGGAAGAAGAGATCGTGCACTTAGGCGGGCTCGTGCCTGCGCTCTCACTGGCAGCCCGTGCCTTTGCCAAGCCAGGCGAGGCGCTCATGACCTGCACCCCGATCTACCCTCCATTCCTAGGCGTGCACCAGGATGCAGGGCTAGACCTGATCACGGTGAACCACACCACCACAGACGGCGTAGCAGGGCTAAACTGGGAGGCACTGGAAGAGGCCGTGACACCAGAGACGCGGCTGTTCCTGTTCTGTAATCCGCAAAACCCCCTCGGGCGCGTCTTTACCGCACAGGATGTGGAGCAGCTAGCAGAGTTCTGCGAGCGTCATGATCTCATCCTGATCTCCGACGAGATTCATGCCGATATGATCTTTGATGAAGATGCCACACCGCATTACTCCGCCGCCCGTCTCCCGGAGCAGTTCTATAAGCGCGTGATCACACTCCTAGCACCCAGTAAGACCTATAACATTGCCGGACTAGGTTACTCCTACGCCATCATCCGTAACGACACCTTACGCCGTAAGTTTAATGCCGCTAAGGGGCACACCCTGCCGGAGATCAACTGCCTATCCTACTACGCCGCCGAGGCCGCCTACCGTCACGGGGAACCCTGGCGCGTAGAGCTCATGAAGTACCTAAAGGGGAACTATGACCTCGTAAAAAGCTTCATGCAGGAGCACTTCCCGCTCGTAGAGACCATGGAGATGGAAGCCACCTACCTATTCTGGATGGACTTCCGTGCCATGTCGGTAGAGAACCCCGCCCTCAAGCTAGAGAACGAGGCCCAGCTCTTCCTGTCCGATGGCTCCTTCTTTGGGCGCGCGGGATGCTGCCGCTTTAACTTTGGCTCCCCTAGAGCACGGGTAGAAGAAGGGCTGCAGCAAATGCTGCAAGCCCAGTGGTCCTCGTAAACTGCCTACCCACTCATTTAAGTGGTAAAGGTGAGGGTGCCTCCCTCTAGGTGGACTTTGATGGTATCACCTGGTTGGAAGTGGCCTTCCAGGATCTGGAGGGAGAGCTCATCTAGGAGGTGGCGCTGGATGGCGCGCTTCAGGGGGCGAGCTCCGTAGATAGGGTCGTAGCCTTGATCCGCGAGGTAGGCGACCGCATCGGGTGAGAGCTCCATGCTGAGTCCTTGGTGCGCCAGGCGCGTCGCTACCCGCTGCAGCTGTAGCGTGACGATGTGGTCGAGCTCTGCACGCTGGAGTCGATCAAAGATGATGGTCTCGTCGATGCGGTTCAGGAACTCAGGGCGGAAATGGGCGGTGAGGGCCTCGTGGACTTTCGCCTCGCGTTGCTCGGGGTTCTCCTCGGTGAGAATATGCTGGGAGCCGAGGTTAGAGGTCATGATGAGAACGGTATTACGGAAGTCCACGGTACGCCCTTGTCCATCGGTGATGTGCCCATCATCTAGGACTTGGAGGAGGACGTTAAAGACATCTGGGTGAGCCTTCTCCACCTCATCGAAGAGGACGATGGAATAGGGCTTACGGCGGACATGCTCGGTGAGCTGCCCACCCTCATCATAGCCGACGTATCCTGGAGGGGCACCGATGAGACGGGCGACGGTATGCTTCTCCATATACTCGGACATATCCAGGCGCACCATCGCAGACTCCTCATCAAAGAGGAACTCGGCGAGAGCCTTAGAGAGCTCCGTCTTCCCTACCCCCGTTGGTCCCATAAAGAGGAACGACCCGATGGGGCGGTTCTCATCCTGCAGTCCGGCACGCGCGCGGCGAACAGCATTAGAGACCCCCGCGATAGCGGAGCGTTGCCCGATGACGCGCTCTTGCAGGCGTTGCTCCATGTGGACGAGCTTAGCGCGCTCGCCCTCCTGGAGGCGATCCACTGGCACACCTGTCCACGTGGCGACCACCACAGCGACATCCTCCTCGGTGACCTCCTCCTTGAGCAGGCGGTTCGTGTCCTGGCTTTGTGCTAGCCCGTCCTGTGCCTCTTCCAGCTCCTGCTCTGCGGTGGGGAGGGCACCGTAGGTGAGTTCGGAGGCTTGCCCCAGGTCCCCTAGGCGCTGGGCTTGCTCGATCTCGGTCTTCAGCCGGTCAATGGTCTCTTGCTTCTCACGGACAACGTCGATGAGCTCCTTCTCAGAGCGCCAGCGGCTCATGAGCTCGGTGGACTCCTCCTTTAGGTCTGCCATTTCCGCGATAACCTTCTGCAGTCGGGTGGCAGAGGCGGCATCGGACTCCTTCTCTAGGGCCTGACGCTCCATCTCGTATTGCATCAGCTGACGCTCGATGACATCGATCTCAGTCGGCAGGGAGTCTAGCTCGATCTTAAGACGCGAGGCGGCCTCATCAATGAGGTCTACCGCCTTATCTGGCAGGAAGCGGTCCGCGATGTAACGATCGCTCAGCTGCGCGGCGGCAACGAGGGCGGCGTCCTGAATACGCACGCCATGATGCACCTCGTAGCGTTCCTTTAGCCCGCGGAGAATGGTGATGGCATCCTCGACGCTGGGTTCATCCACCTTTACGGGCTGGAAGCGACGCTCTAGGGCGGCATCCTTCTCGATGTACTTCTTATACTCGTTCAGGGTGGTGGCGCCGATGGTGCGGAGCTCCCCCCGAGCGAGCTGGGGCTTAAGGAGGTTAGAGGCATCGACCGCGCCCTCGCTCCCCCCTGCGCCAACGATCGTGTGCAGTTCATCGATAAAGAGGATGATCTCGCCGTTGGAGTCGGAGACCTCCTGGAGGAACGCCTTTAGCCGTTCCTCAAACTCCCCTCGGTACTTCGCCCCTGCTACCATGGCACCAATGTCCACAGAGATCAGACGCTTCCCTCGCATAGAGTCAGGGACATCCCCCGCGATGATGCGACGTGCTAACCCCTCCGCGATGGCGGTCTTTCCGACCCCGGGTTCACCGATCAGAACAGGGTTATTCTTAGTCCGGCGGGAGAGCACCTGTAAGACACGGCGGATCTCCACATCGCGCCCGATCACGGGGTCGATGCGTCCTTCACGCGCCTTAGCGGTGAGGTCTTGACCGTATTTCTCTAGGGTTTGGTATTTCCCCTCAGGGTCGGCATCGGTGACGTGCTGGCTACCGCGCACCTCCTTTAGCGCTGTCTCTATGCCCTCTGGGGTGAATCCTGCCGTTAGCAGGAGCTCCCCCGCAGGTGCCTCCGCACGCATCATGCCCAGCAGGACATGCTCCACGCTCAGAAAGTCATCGCCCATCTGCGCACGCAGCTGATCCGCATGATCCAGGGACTGCCGGAGACCGTAGCTAAGCTGGGGCTGTGAGGCTGCCCCCTGAATGGTAGGCTCCTTCACGAGCGCCTCGGCGAGCGTCCGCTGTAGGCTACTGAGGTCACCGTCAGTGCGCTCTAGGATGGGCTTAGTAATACCGCCTTCCTGATGGATGAGCGCATCTAGCAGGTGCAGGGTGCGCACTTCTGCATTCGCTTGGCGGGAGGTGTTGAGCTGGGCACGTTGCAGTGCCTCTTGGAGCTTGGATGTAATCTTATCTAAATTCATATTATCGAGTTTTCTCACCCTCATAAGCGGGGGCACCCATATTTATTGTTTAACGCATCCCATATTTATGGTTTTATGGCTTAGTGGGACAAACCACCTACCCTAGAACGCTTCTAGTGTCTCACGACATTTAAAATGACGTGAGACACTAGACTAAAGCCCCCCCTCAGAGATGAAGACGACCATAGAAATACGAGACGAGCTCTTTTACCGCGCAAAAGAAGTCGCCCTAGAGCGGCGCACCACCTTTAGAG
>CAYWAG010000153.1:0-4926 GCA_964455925.1 uncultured Verrucomicrobiales bacterium
AATCCGCGGTCCTCATCTGCACCTTTGACGAGCTCCCCCCTGTGATCCACGGCAAATGTAAGCGCTGGCTCAGACCGCTCGCCGCCCCCGTCTCGACCACCCTCTGCTGGCTGTCAGAGAAGGTTTGGGGGTTCTCCCCTGCTAGCGCCAACAGCGCCAAAGCCCTCACCCGCAGCACCCTCCCCATCATGGTCGTCCATGGGGAGCAAGACCGCCTCATCCCCGTCCACGCCGGGCGCACGCTCTACGAGCACGTCCCCTCCCCGCGTAAGCACTGGCTCACCTTACCAGACGCCACCCATGACACGATCCTCATCACAGACTACCCCCTCTACGCCGACACCGTAGAGTTCCTCTGGCAACAGAGAACAGCTCCCTCCCGCCACGAGTAAAGATGAGACAGCGAGCATAACTATTCAGGTGAGGTGATAGGATATTCTTTAACCGCGAATTACACGAATCCCCGATTATATTTTAAAATCTAAGTATTTTAGATCTTATAATACACATTACGGCGATAATTCATGAGTATATCATCTTATCCTTGATTCCGCAGTGAGGAAACCGCAAAGACGCAAAGACGCTAAGTTTTCTATAAATTTGCATAGTTGAGGGTTTTGTGAGCGGAAAGGAGGGTAGAAATAACGAAGACCTAACTTTTCAATCTTCTTTGCGTCTTCGCGCCTTTGCGGTTAAAATAACCAACTACGGAATTAAGGATTATCCTTATAGTCTTGGATGAATGCTACGTCCTTGATCCTCTTTTCTGCGGCGACGTCGATCATAAAGTCGGAATGCTCCCCCCCCTTGTAATAGTATACCTGCTGGCGTTCATGCCCAAGATGGGCATGCCACGGTTATTGCCGTAATGTGAGTTAGAAGAGCACGGATTTACAACCTCATCTCTAATCACGTTTTCTTCATCTTTCAGAGGTCACATTCATTTGATTTAAAAAGTAAACCATTAGCGAACATTAGTGTAATTAGCAGTCAAAAATGCCATATACTGCACCTGAATAGTTACCCTCTCTTTTTTAGCGGAATTTAGCGGCTTCCAGCCTCACACCGCCCCCCCACAGGACGCTACGATCTTATCCCATACTACGCCTCGCCCTCCAGGCGCTCACGGGCCTGCTCCAGAATATGGTGCGCGATCATGCTGGTCCCGTATCCAGAGGGCAGCAGCACCACAGGAGTATCACCAGACACCGCGCGCAGGTCTGGACCATAAGCATGGCTAGAGAACCGGATCGCCAACAGGATCACATCGTAGCGATCCTTCGTAGCCAGCGTCTGAATCCGCTCCGTAGGGGAATGCGGCGGCAGGTCTGGCCACTCCAAATGCGCGAGACCCAGCTCCTCCTGAATCTTAGCCTGTAGGATCGGGCGGGTGTAACCACAAATCATGAGCACCCTTTTCCCCGCTAGCAGTCCGCGGGCGTCTTGCACATGCGGAGGCAGCACCTCTAGCGTCGCACTCTCATCATCGGCATCGTCCTCTAACATCCGTTCGCGCTCCTTATCAGCACTCTCAAAGGCGAGCATCACATCACTACTGGCGTTATCTAAGTTCGGCAACGTCTCCAGAAGCGGTAAGATCACCTCCCGTAAGTCCGTATCCGTAGCATACAGCCCCAGGCCAAAGAGCTCGTCCATACACCGCGCGCAGGTCTGGACCATAAGCATGGCTAGAGAACCGGATCGCCAACAGGATCACATCGTAGCGATCCTTCGTAGCCAGCGTCTGAATCCGCTCCGTAGGGGAATGCGGCGGCAGGTCTGGCCACTCCAAATGCGCGAGACCCAGCTCCTCCTGAATCTTAGCCTGTAGGATCGGGCGGGTGTAACCACAAATCATGAGCACCCTTTTCCCCGCTAGCAGTCCGCGGGCGTCTTGCACATGCGGAGGCAGCACCTCTAGCGTCGCACTCTCATCATCGGCATCGTCCTCTAACATCCGTTCGCGCTCCTTATCAGCACTCTCAAAGGCGAGCATCACATCACTACTGGCGTTATCTAAGTTCGGCAACGTCTCCAGAAGCGGTAAGATCACCTCCCGTAAGTCCGTATCCGTAGCATACAGCCCCAGGCCAAAGAGCTCGTCCATACACTGCAGCAGGCTCGGCCATTGCCCCTTATCGCCATCATCCACGATCTGCTTACGCTTATAGGCGATCTTATTCATCAGGCTCTTACGGCGCTTATTATCCATCTCCTCCTGGTCGATCGCATCGTTAAGCTCCGTGATCTTATCCCGCAGCGCCTGCCAGGCCTCTGGGTCTGCCGGGTCATCCAGCTTCATATGACGGGAGATAAAGATCTGGAACTCACTCCCCCGTGCGAACAAATACTCATACGCGCGTAGCTGGTCATCATCCTCACTATTATACCCCAGCTCCTTCAGAGCCGCGCGCACCGACGACTGAGCCTCCGCTAGCAGATACAGCGCAGGCTCCATCCGGTCGCAGTGCTCTGGCTCATCCCGCTGCATGAGCTTATCCACCAGCTCCAGGGCATCGATCGTGTTTTGGTAACACTGCGCAGTCAGCGTATAGAGCTCTGGAGAGCTTGGGACCGGAGCCTTAGGGTTAGCCATCCAGAGGAAGCAGTGCAGGGCGTTCGCCTTATTCCGTAGCGGACGGGTTAGATGATCAATCTCCTGCACATTACCCGGCTCATTATACCGGCGACAAGCCAGGCGACAGGCCTCCACCTTAAGGGCCAGGGAGGCTAATAACTCCTCCAGATTCACAGGTGCAGGCTGGGCCTCTGGCACCTTCACGGTGACCTCCTCTTGGTGCGAGGTAAAGGTCACCCCGGAGTTAAAGGCCGAGGCAAAGTCCGAAATCTCCGTCGTGGTCGCCAAATCCTCTGGCTCCACCACCTCCTCCTCTGGGGCGACCTCCTCTGGCTCATCCCCCTCTCCCTCCTCCGCCGGCTTCACCGCAGCATTAGAGCCCAGATCTAACATCTCCTGCACCACCGCAGCATGCGCCCCCTTACGTTGCTGATGACGCCACGCCTGATACGCTATCACGGCCTCATCGATCTCATCGAGCAATACCGGAGACTTCTCTAACTCGACCACCACACGGGGGATGATCGACTGCAAGAGTTCCATAAGGGCTAGGGCAGATGCTGAAGGGGCGTTATCCATAGATACCAAAAGCGACAGCCGCGGAGAATTTGTTTAATGAGGTCATATCAATTTCCCTCCACTTTCTGCTTTTCATTTGCGGAGCATGGGGCACTATGCTTCTCTCTCCTTCATCACACATTGCCGATGTGGCGGAATTGGTAGACGCAGCGGATTCAAAATCCGCCGCCTTCGGGCGTATGGGTTCGAGTCCCATCATCGGTATTTTAGGCAGTTTTCATGCCCGCGCAACGTGATAAGAGAGAGACCGCTCTACCTTGAGAGTCAGGAGTCATGTGAGGGTTCCCGTTACGATACACTGCGAGCGGTTCACCTATTACACATTTTTTTTTGATATGACCACAACAGAGCAGCTACCGATGGATGAGATACGAACTGGGCGCAACTGGATCGGGCTAGGTGTAGCCGGGAACCAGGCTGGGCACCTGGGACAAGCTGGGGAGGACTCCGACTTTGCCCAAGTCCAGGCCGACGAGAACGCTCCTAAGGGTCTCTTTCCTTGGTTTATCCCACAGGCAGAAACTGTCTTTGGGACGAACCCGCTCTCCTCGCATGAGCTGACGCTGCTAAACGAGACGCGGTTACAGCCAGAGCCGGAGGTCGGGCTGATCGTGGAGTTTGACTACCATGCCGCTGGTGAGGCGCAGTTAGTGCAAGGGCTACGCGTCCTCGGGTTCGGAGCGTTTAATGACTGCTCGCGCCGCATCGAGGCACCTAAGATCAGCCATAAGAAGAACTGGGGGGAGGCATCGCAGGGGCTCTCTGAGCAGATCATCCCCATTACAGACTTCTCCACCGCCGGCGGCACGCTCGACCAATACCGCCTGGTCTCCTACCTCCTCCGCGATGGCGACCTGATCCAATACGGTGAGGATACCCCAGTCTCTAACTACTGCTACTTTAACACCCAGCTCACGGACTGGCTGGTGCAGCAGATCAACACGCAGCAAGCCATGGGACCGCTAGAGGACATCCGCACCGTCATGGCAGAGAGCCGCCCTCACTACGGCATCATCGGCATCGGCGCGACCTGTTATACCGACTTCGGCAACGGCGAGGAGCGCTTCCTACGCACGAACGATGAAGTCATCGTCGCCCTCTACCCTGCCCACACCACCTCCCTGACTGAGCTAGAGCAGCACATTCATACCAATAGCCAGGCACCAACCAGCGACATCATCACGCTCCGCCAACGTGTAGTCTGACTCACATTACGGGGGTAAAGACTGTGGCACGAGCGTCCCGCTGGTGAATACATCCTCTGGCGTTAGCCACTCACTGCCCTTCTTGGGTCTCGACCTATGAGTACAGCGGACACAAAAGAGAAAGTCAGTGGCTAACGCCAGGAAGGGACAGTCATGAGCAGGATGCTCATGCCACAGTTACTGCCGTAACGTGTAGTCCTAAGCCTGCCGCTTCCCACAGAAGGAGAGCAGCAGCAGCCAGATACATACCACTAGTAGCCCCCCGGTTTCATTCCCCGCAGGATTATCAGGGTTATAGAGGATCTTATTCTCTGGCTGGATGGCAGTGGCGCGGACCAGCGCATGCACCACCGCTAATCCCGCCGCCACCCAATACACGGGACGCGGCATAAGCCGCACGCAGGAGACCAAACACAGCACCGCCGTCAGGGCATACGTTAGCAGCCACCCGTGCCACCACTTCGTCCCATATTGCGCCAGATCATTCAGCTGCCAGTATGAGAAGAAGGAGAAGATTACCACCCCTGCCGCAGAAAGAAGAATTCGTTTCATAAGCCCTAGAAC
>CAYWAG010000154.1:0-4926 GCA_964455925.1 uncultured Verrucomicrobiales bacterium
CCCCAGTGCAGTCTCAAAAAAGGTGTAGAGAAACGCCAGTAACTTCCCTCGGGAGTCATAGCCCTGATAGTCCTCATCCGCCTCCAGTGTCGCCTGCGTATCGGTGATCAGCCACGCCCAAAACCCCGAGGTGATCGCCTCAAACGAGGAGTAATGGTCATAAAAAGCACGCTCTGTAATTTCCAGCTCCTGACAGAAGAGGTAGATGCTATGCGGAGCCTTACCATGCTCCATTAGGTGTGCCCAATACTTATCCTGGATGACGACCTTAAGGTCTGGTGTTTCTGTTAGTTCGTTTTCACTCACCCTGCACTCTTGCCTCGCTTCCTGCCCTGTCAACTGGTTTCACGCCATTTAATGTGAGATACCCGTAGCATGCCCATCTTGGGCATGAACGCTAGAAGGTATACTATTACAAAGGGGAGAGCGTTTCGACTTTATGATCGACGTCGCCGCAGAAAAGAGGCTGAATATCTCCCTGACGGGGATGGTTTAAATGATCGCTCACCACATAAATCAACGCGATAAGATCCACCTGATAAAATCACAGCCCTTTTACATGGCTTCCTTGACATTTGTGGGGAATCAGACCAGCCTCGCTGTTCCTATGGCAAAAATGGCACAAGAGGTTTTTATCTACGACACGACTCTACGCGACGGAACGCAGGGCGAGGGCTTTTTTCTCTCTGGGCTGGATAAGCTGCGCTTAGCCCAGCGGCTAGATGAGTTTGGCGTCGACTATATTGAAGGGGGATGGCCTGGGTCGAACCCTAAGGACATCGAGTTCTTCCAGAAGGCGAAGGACATCGAGTGGCAACATGCTAAGGTTGTTGCGTTTGGCTCCACGCGCCGGGTGGGGGTAGATGCCTCTGCAGATCCGCAGCTCGCCTTGTTATTAGAGGCAGAGACGCCCGCTGTAACGATCTATGGTAAGACCTGGGACCTGCATGTGACAGAGGTTCTCCGCACGACCTTAGAGGAGAATAAGGCGATGATTTATGATACCGTGCAGTTCCTAAAGCAGGCGGGGCGTGAGGTCTTCTTTGATGCTGAGCACTTCTTCGATGGATATAAGAATAACGCGGCTTACGCGATCCAGTGTATTCAGGAAGCGGCACGTGCCGGTGCAGATGGGGTCGTGCTCTGTGATACGAATGGCGGCACCCTGCCGTATGAGGTCACGCAGATCTGTGCGGCGGTCTCCGAGGCGCTCGGTGAGACCGCCTTCGGCATCCATACGCATAATGACTGTGAGCTGGGTGTCGCTAATGCCATCGCCGCAGTGCAGGCTGGGGCGACCCAAGTCCAAGGAACGATCAACGGGTATGGTGAGCGCACGGGCAACTGTAACCTCACTTCCGTGATCCCTATCCTACAGCTTAAGCTCGGCATCGAGGTGGTGCCACACCTCGATAAGCTTAAGCTCCTTTCTTTCTTCGTCGATGATCTTTCTAATAATGCCCACTTCGCGCGCGCTCCTTTCATCGGGCAGACCGCCTTTGCGCATAAGGGAGGGACGCACGTAAATGCGGTGAAGAAGCTCGCAGAGTCCTACGAGCACATTCGCCCCGCCCTGGTGGGGAATACACAGCAGATCCTGGTGAGCGAGCTCGCAGGGCAGGCGAACATTCTCATCGCTGCCGAGCGTCTGGGGCTGCCCCTAGAGAAGGGCAGTGCAGAGGCTAAGGATGTCTTAGAGATGGTCAAAACCCGCGAGCATGAGGGCTATTCCTATGAGGCGGCTAACGGATCGCTAGAGCTTCTGATCCGTAAGGCGATGAGCCGCTACACCGACATTTGGCAGCTGGCATCCTACCAGTGTAACTACCGTGAGTCACAGGAGATGGAGCATCCCGTGTGTGAGGCCTCTGTGAAGATCCGCATCGTGGAGAACGACAGCTGGGAGCACACCGCTGCTGAGGGGCATGGGGTCGTGAACGCCCTAGATAAGGCACTGCGTAAGGCGCTGCGCCCTAGTTACCCGACGATCGATGATATCTCATTAGTGGACTATAAGGTGCGCATTATCGAAGGCGCCGATGCGACCGCTTCTAAGACGCGCGTGCTTATCGTCCACACTGATGGGCAAAAGATTTGGGGCACCGTTGGGGTCTCTGACAGTATCATTGAGGCCAGCTGGATCGCGATCTCCGAAGGGTTTGATCTCTATATTCAGAACTGCTCTTAAGTCCCATAGCCATCCCATACCTCTATCCGTACGATATATGACCTGTGATTACTGCCCTAGCCCTGCGACGATCTTCCTGACCCAACTCTTAGAGACGGGACAAAAGAAGGTCTGCCTCTGCGATGCTTGCTCTGAGAACCAAGAACTCATGCAGAGCGAGGGATTAGCGCATATTTTACAGACCGCGATGCCTGCGGTAGACCCTATTATAGAGAAAATCATGAGCCTAGATACTGATGCCCCGTCCTCTCCTACCGTTATTCGCTGTGAGTGCGGGTTTACGTCCGACGACATTGCTCGCATCGGGCGTCTCGGATGCCCTGCCTGCTATACCACCTTCTCTGACCCGATCTATGAGCGCATCACCACCGTGCAGCGCGGTGACCGCCACACTGGTAAGCAGCTAGAGCAGGAGATGACGCCAGACCGCCTGCACGAGCAGCAAGACCTCCTCACCCTGGACCTCCAGCTAGCGATCGATAATGAGGACTTCGAGCAAGCCGCCCTGCTTCGTGACCAGATCGAGGAGATCCAGGCGCAGTTAGAAGCACCTCTCCAGGAGCACTCCTAGACCGCATCACAGCACGCTCTTTTCTCCTGTCTCGTCACCTCCCTTTTACCTCCTGTCTTTCGGCATCCTCCCCATGACCTACGATCAACTCATTCAGACCCCCGCTGCCCCTGCTACTGATGCACACCCCTGTGTGCTGACCTCTCGCGTCCGTCTGGCGCGTAATGTAGCCGGGCACTCCTTCCCAGGTTGGCTCACGACCCAGGAGCGCGGCGTGCTCTATCAGCAGACCCAGGCCGCCCTCGCGGGACTAAAGGTGGCGAAAGGTGCCTTCCTCTCTGAACTCGCCGGCTATGACTCCCTCCAGAAGCAAGTCCTCGTAGAGCAGCACCTCATGAGCCGCGAGCTCGCCAGCCGAGGAAAGGCCTGTGGCCTGCTGGTCAATGCAGAGAAATCTCTCGCCATCATGATCAACGAGGAGGACCACTTTCGCCTCCAGGCGATCCAGCCAGGCTTTAACCTAAAGAAGGCGTACCGCGCCATCGATAAGGTGGATACAGAGATCAGTAAGGTCATCGACATCGCCTATGATGCGCGTCTGGGCTTCCTCACCTCCTGCCCTACCAATGTTGGCACCGGGATGCGCGCCTCTGTGATGCTGCACTTACCAGCCCTCGTGCTGACAGAGCAGATCGACTCCGTCCTCCGCGCCGTAGCGCGCCTCGGCTTAGCGATCCGGGGGTACTATGGCGAGGGCACTGAGTCCCTCGGCCACATTTACCAGCTCTCTAACCAGTCCACACTGGGGGAGAGTGAGAAGGAGATTATCAGTCGCATCGAGCGCACCGTGAAGTATGTCATCACTGCAGAGGAAAACGCCCGCCAAAAGACCCTGCAGGATCGCCCACACTTGATTATCGACCAGGTCGGGCGCGCCTACGGCATCCTCCGTCATGCCCACGTACTCAGCTCTCGCGAGAGCCTCACCCACCTCTCGCTCCTCCGGCTGGGTAGTGATCTGGGGTATTTCCCACAGACCACCTCCACCCTCTGTGACCAGCTGATGATGGGGATCCAGCCTGCGCACCTTCAGCTGAACGCAGGCACTAAGCTGGACCAAGACGAGCGCGACCTCGCGCGCGCGCAGTTAGTCCGTAACGCCATGGCAGACCTCCAGCCTCCTGCTCCCCCCGTGGCATCTTAGGCACCCGCCTCTCTCTCCTATTTTTTCCGTTCCACTCTCCTATGCCCTCTCCTGTTAAGCCGAACCTCAACTCACTGACCCTAGACGAGCTAGAAGCCACGCTCGCCGCACACCAGCAGCCCGCCTTCAGAACGAAGCAAGTCATGGACTGGCTGTGGAAGAAGCGTGTGCGCACTATTGATGAGATGACGAACCTGCCGGCACCGCTCCGAAAGGTGCTCAGCGAGGAGTTCTCCATGACACCGCCCACCCCTGTGGGCGTCCTGAACTCCTCTGACACCACCCAGAAGGCGCTCTTTAAGCTCAAGGACGGGCGCTACGTGGAGTCTGTCCTTATTCCTGCCTCCCAGGCCCTCTACGGAGAGCGCTCAGACCGTCTCACCCTCTGTGTCTCCTCCCAGGTGGGGTGCGCCTACGGTTGTAAGTTCTGTGCGTCAGGCTTAGCGGGGTTTACGCGTAACCTCACGGCAGATGAGATCGCAGGCCAAGTCGTCGAGGTCGAGCGTGCCACGGGGCAGCGCGTGAATAACATGGTCTTCATGGGGATGGGGGAACCCCTAGCGAATATTAAGAACCTCCTAAAGGCGATCGAACTCATCACCATGCCCTGGGGCATCGGGATCGGCGCGCGCCACCTTACGATCTCGACCTCTGGCCTCGTCCCACAGATCAAGAAGCTCGCCGACCACCCGCAGCAAATCCGCCTCGCCATCTCCCTCCATGGAGCCACAGATGCCGTGCGGAACCAGATCATGCCCGTGAATAAGAAATGGGGTGTCGATGAACTCTTTGGCGCACTCCAGTACTGGAACGAGCGTAAGAAACAGCGCCTCACGCTTGAATATATCCTCATCCAGGGCGTCAACGACTCCATGCAAGACGCCACCATTCTGGCAAAGAAAGCTCGCGCGCTGAACGCTAAGGTCAACCTCATCCCCTACAACACTGTAGAAGGACTCACCTGGATCCGTCCCTCCGATGAGCACTGCCGCCGCTTTAAGAACATCATCACGAAGGCAGGCG
>CAYWAG010000155.1:0-3743 GCA_964455925.1 uncultured Verrucomicrobiales bacterium
GCTAGCCATGCCGTAGGATCCGCTCCTGCAGTATATACATACCTAATACCCCCCCTATATATATCCTATGAAAATTAACTCCAAGCTTAAGAGAGGCTTCACGCTCGTGGAACTCCTCGTAGTTATCGCCATTATCGCGTCCCTCGCCGCCCTCTCCACACCGGCGATCACCAGTGCCCTCCAGCGTGCGGCTCTCACCACCTCCATCAACAACGCTCGCCAAATCAGCCTAGCTCTGAACAACTACGCGATCGACTTCAATGGTAACTATGTAAACAATCAGAATGCTCCGATTGCTTTCCCTGGAGCCAATCCTGCCACCTCAGAAGGTTGCTTTACCGTTCTCCTGAACTCTGGCATGCTTACAACTGCTGATGAAGGACTCTTCTACTACAATGAGCTTGCGAACGCAGGAATCGCGGCTGTTGAAGGGAACAATGACGGCACCCTCGCTGCAAACGAAAACGGATACTCATATGTTAAAGGTCTCTTTAACACCTCTAACGGACCAGCACCTCTTGTAACAACTAAGCTCCAAACTGCAGGTGGAACAGGTCTCACAGGAACCTTCTACTCTGCGATCTGGAACCACAAGGCAGTAATTGCCCGTGTCAACAACTCTGTCAGTGCAGAACGTATTTCTGGTGCAGCTGGCACTGATGGTTCTGTCCTTGAGGCCGGAGCTGCTGGTGGTGGATCTTCGGCGCCTTCTGATGTCTTCGGCTTCGCAGTTGGTGGCGACGTTCTTCAGTAAGCCTCCCCCACCCATTCACCACTATTATGAAACAAGGGAACAACTAGAGACACGGTTACGCAATCACCCACCCGCTTGTTCCGTCCAACGAGCAAGCGGCTGCGTTAGCACTCTAGTTCGCCCCTTTTTATGACAAAAGAGCACTCCTGTATGGGAGTGCTTTTTTTTGTGAAGCTATTCAGGTAGGGTCACACTATATGACCATTTCTAGTTGTCCCATCCCTTCTGTAGTTTATGCCAAGGATGGGCATGCCACAATTATTGCGGTAATGTGTGATATTACTTCAGCGCCAGCTTGATGTTTTGCACGAAGCTCTTAGGCGAGCTGCCACGCGGAACCTCAGCGATGGCTTCTCCGCTAGCATCGGTGAGTAGCAGTGTGGGGTAGCCTGTGATTTTGTATTGGCTCGCTAGTTCAGAGTTCTGTGCCTTAACCTTGCGGGACTGTGACTTGCCCCGAGGGAAGTCTGCCATCATGAGGACGAGGTTCTCCTGTGCATAATCCAGGAAGGCGTCCTCATGTGCGATGCGCTCCTCAAAGGCCTTGCAGGGAGGGCACCAGTCTGACCCGGTGAAGAGGATAAGGATCGGTCGGTCGAGAGCCTTTGCGGTCGTTTGGACCTCCTCGTAGTCCTCGTTCCAGTCAATCTTAGCGTCTTTGATGTTCGCCATCTTTGCGGCATGGGCGAGCTCTGCCTGGATGGTGGCGACGTAGTTCTGGTCTGCCTCGGTGAGGGTATCGAGCTTGATCTTATACGTCTTACCGCTGGAGGTGCGGCGCACCCGTACGGTCTCTGCATCGACCATCTCGACGTATTTCCCCTGGAAGGAGTTTCCTGCGGAGTTCGTCCATGAGCGGATCTGTTGGGCATGAAGCGAGCTAGTAGCGAGGAGCGTGACAGCAACGGCGGCGGACGAGAAAATACGTGTAAGGGTCATGATAAAACGAGGTATAAGTTAATGCGTAATGAGAGGCATCCCCCTCTCCTATGATAGCGGTATATAAACGTAATATTATGTAAAAAAGCACTTTCCTCGGAATGATAGCGGCTAAATGCCTTTGACTTCTCTCTGCCAGAAACTCTCGAAAAGCGCCCGTGTTGATGCTTGACCTAAGGTAGGGTTCCCTCATAGGTTACGCCTCCCTGTGTTACTCTGGGAGAGATTCCCGTGCACAGTGCCCTCAGATGGAGCCCCGTTCCTCACTTCGGGCTTCCCCCCATATTCCCACTCTATAACCTACAGACGATTTATGAATGTAACTGTCGAAAAACAACCTAAGTGCCTCGTAAACCTCAGCGCTACCGTTCCTGCAGAGGACGTCGCTAAGGAGAAGGCGAACATCCTTAACACCTATGCTAGCCAAGCACAGATCCCAGGCTTCCGCCCAGGGAAGGCTCCTAAGCGCGTCATCGAGAAGCGCTTTGGCAAGGCCGTAGAGTCCGAGCTAGAGCAACAATTCCTCCAAAAAGTCCTCAGCCACGGCATTAAGGAAGAGGAGCTCGACATCATGAACATCTCCGCCCAGAGCTGCACGCACGAGGAGAACGGCGACTTCGCGATCTCTCTCACCCTTACGGTGGAGCCTAACGTGGAGCTACCAGAGTATAAGAACATCCCTGTCACCGTCCCGACCCTAGAGGTTACTGACGAGATGGTCGAAGAGGAGGTCCTAAACTTCCGCCGCCAGTCCGCAGAGTATCCTACTAAGGAAGAAGGCGCAGTAGAGGAAGGCGACGTCGCTGTCATCAGCTTCGCGGCTAGCTATGAAGGGAAGCCTGCGGGTGAGAGCTTTGATGTCGTCCTCGCTCCATACGATGCGAAGGAAGAGTTCTGGATCAAGGCAGGCGAAGACCAGTTCCTCCCAGGCTTCTCCTCTGAGCTTATCAACATGGTCGTAGGCAGTGAGAAGACCTTCCCACACACCTTTGCCGATGAGTTCGCGATCGAAGCCCTGCGTGGTAAGACGCTGGACTACACCGTGACCGTCACCGAGATTAAGACCGAGGTCCTAGAGGACGAGGAGACGCTCGCGGGCAAAATGTTCTCCGCAGAGCAGCTGGAAGAAGGCGAAACCGCTACAGATAAAATGCGCAGCACCCTCCGTGACTACATCGGTGGTCAAATGGAGAAGCAAATCCAAGACCTGAAGTTCGGCACCATCATGGAGACCCTCCGTGAGCAGATCGACTTTGAGCTTCCTGATGACCTGCTCCAACAGGAGACACAGAGCCAGGCAGACAGCATCGTGCAACGTGGCGTCAGCCAAGGCATCGCCGAGGAGGAAGTCATGAAGATGGAAGCCGATATCGTTAAGAACGCCTCCACACAAGCAGAGATCTCCCTGAAGAACCACTTTATCCTCCAAGCCATCGCGAAGGCGGAGGAGATCGAGGTGACGGAGCAAGAAGTCTCCCAAGCCGCTCTCATGCAAGCCTACCAATCCGGTGGTGACATCAAGAAGGTCATGGACGACATCCAGAAAAACGGTGGAGGTCAATACCGCCACAACCTGATCATGGATAAGGTCGTAGCGATCCTAGTAGAGGCTGCTGACGTCACGGAGGAAGCTCCATCCTCCGACGAGGACTAATCCCCCCAACGGGTTATATATCAGCAAGCCCTAACCACAATAGACAGAGGCCTCGCAGCACGTGCGGGAGCCTCTGTTTTTGTTTTCGGCACTTGACTGTTCAGGTAGGTCTGAAGGAGTGGTTAACCGCGAAAATCGCTAAATTGCGCTAAAAAACTTGGGGAATTGCACAATAAAAGCAAAACCTCTTGTGGTTTGCTTTACGAAAGGCGCAGGAGCAACTATTCAGGTAAGGAGGTAGGATATTTTTAACCGCGAATTACACGAATATTCGCTAATATTTTTAAATTTCGCGGTTTAAATATCCTGCCACCTCCACCTGAATAGTCACTGCGGAACGTAAAACCCCAGCCTCGTACGCGTTTTTTACTTTCCCCCCTGCTATCCCAGCGGTAC
>CAYWAG010000155.1:3843-4901 GCA_964455925.1 uncultured Verrucomicrobiales bacterium
AAAACCCCAGCCTCGTACGCGTTTTTTACTTTCCCCCCTGCTATCCCAGCGGTACCTTACCCTCATATAATATCTACTATGATCCAATATCCAAACCTCAATACCCCCACTGCTGGCCCTGCAGAGGTCCAGAACAACTACTTCATCCCTACTGTCATCGAGCAAGATGGCCGTGGCGAGCGAGGGTATGACATCTACTCGCGCCTCCTTAAGGACCGTATCATCTTCATCGGCACTGGCATCGACGACGGCGTAGCGAACTCTGTCATCGCCCAGATGCTCTTCCTTCAGATGCAGGACCCTAAGAAGGACATCCACATCTACATTAACTCCCCTGGTGGATCCGTTACGGCGGGCCTCGCCATCTACGACACCATGCAGTTCATCACCTGTGAGGTGAACACCTACTGCATCGGGATCTGTGCCTCCATGGGGGCGGTCCTCCTAACTGCGGGGACGAAAGGGAAGCGCTACTGCCTCCCGAACTCACACGTGATGATTCACCAGGTCTCTGGCGGCGCGCAAGGCACCGCCATGGACGTAGAGCGTACCGTCGGGTTCATGTATGACCTGAACGACCGCCTGCACGGCATCATCGCGCATCACACCGGTAAGGAGAAGGAGACTCTCATTAATGACGCCTCCCGTGATAACTACATGTCCGCCCAACAGGCTGCCGACTACGGGCTGGTCGATAAGGTCCTAGAGATCAACAATCTCCCTGCGGCGGAGAAGAAGGACTAAGTCCCTCCTCCAGATAACGGGATCACCGCAGAAGTGAGCCATTGATCGCTCAAACCAGAATCCCCCCTCATTTATCCACTGGCGTGCCTAACGCATCACGTAGGCACGCCAGTTTTTATCCTTAATCTCACATTACGGCGATAATTCATGAGTGCATCACATTATCCCTCATCATCTTAGATGAATACCTCGTTCTTGAACCTCTTTTCTGCGACGACGTCTATCATAGAGTCGGAACGCTCCCCTTTTTAATAGCGGGCCTTCTGGCGTTCATGCCCAAGATGGGCATGCTACGGTTATCGCCGTAATGTGTG
>CAYWAG010000156.1:0-4887 GCA_964455925.1 uncultured Verrucomicrobiales bacterium
CAGGAGGCTGGGGCACCGCGACTGGGCGAGCAGGCGCAGGAGCCGCTACTGGAGCCGCTACTGGAGCAGGTGCAGGACGGGAGGGTACGGGATGCACGGTGCGTGGGACGAGGAACCATTGGTGGCGATTATCAGGGGCGGCTACGCCTTGGAAGCTAGGGGAGAAGACGGCATAGACATTCATCAGCTCTGCGCCTGTGGCGAGGTCGCGGATGAGGATGTGGTAATCGGCAGCTTCATTGAGACTGCCTCTGGTAACGATCACGGTATGGCCAAAGCCGTTGTTCGCAAAGGTGTAGCGCTCAGGGCTAGTGCTGGAGCCAGTGCGCTTAAAGTAGTGTTGCTTAAGGGAGCCGCTCTGCGCCTTACCGCCGGAGGTGATGACCAGGCGCTCGCTGTAGGAGCCCCCGCGAAAGTACGGGAGGGTCGCCAGTAGCTGGCGCACGGAGACGTCCACCTGCCCTGGGTATTGCTGTGAGGGCGGGAAGGTGTTGCGGATCGCTCTGTCTGCGGAGTACATAGGATATGCCAGCGCGGGAGCCTGAGGATCTGGGACCATGCAGCTCACCGTTAGGAGAAAAGGAGTCAGGAGAAGGAGGAGAGATTTCATTACCCCCAAGCGTTAGCAAAGCAAAGGTATAGATGCGAGGGGATTCTGAAGATATTCCTCACATTCGTAATCGTGTATGACCTACCGGATTCGCAAAAAAGAGCTTTGCCACCGTCTCTGTTTACGGCTTGGATACTAGTAATATGAAACGGATCGTAGATATTCTGAACGAGACAGAGGCGACTGAGGGCGTGATCGCTAAGGGATGGGTACGCAGTCGGCGAGACTCTAAGGGGTTCTCCTTCTTCACGCTGAACGATGGGTCATGCCAGCAGAACTTACAGGTGATCGTGGACCAGGGCATCCCGGGGAGTGAGCAGATGCTAGAGGCTAGCACGGGTGCGTCCGTAGCGATCACGGGGCGTCTCGTCCCGTCTCCTGGTAAGAATCAGCGCTGGGAGCTACAGGCCACCGCCTTTGAGCTCATCGGGGCAGCGCCAGAGGACTTTCCGCTGCAGAAGAAGGGGCACACGCGGGAGTTCCTGCGAGAGATCGCGCATTTACGCCCTCGGACGAACTTGTTTGGCGCGGTGTTTCGCATTCGTAGCCGGGCCTCGTATGCGGTGCACCGCTTCTTCCAGGAGGGTGGGTTCCACCATGTGCATACCCCCATCCTCACGACGAGCGACTGTGAGGGAGCGGGCGAAATGTTCCAGGTGACGGTGCCGGATAAGAAGGAGGAGTTCTTTGGGGAGCCAGCCTTCCTCACCGTGAGTGGGCAGATGGAGGGAGAGGCGTTTGCTACCGCTCTGTCACGCATTTACACCTTCGGGCCGACCTTCCGCGCGGAGAACTCCAACACCTCGCGCCATGCCGCGGAGTTCTGGATGATCGAGCCTGAGATGGCGTTCTGTGATCTGGAGGAGGATATGAATGTTGCCGAGGCGTTCCTCTGTGCGGTCATTCGGGATGTGCTGGCAGAGTGCGCCGACGACATCGCCTTTCTGAACCAGTTTGTCGATAAGGGACTGCAGGCGCGGCTGGAGGCGATCGTGGCAGAGCCGTTTGCGCGCGTGAGTTATCGTGAGGCGCTGGAGATATTGGGCGCCAGCGGGCAGGAGTTTGAGTTCCCTTATACCTTTGAGAGTGGACTGCAGTCGGAGCATGAGCGCTATCTGTGCGAGCAGCACTTTCAGCGTCCGACCATCGTGTTTGATTACCCCAAGGGCGTGAAGCCGTTCTATATGAAGCAGAATGCGGATGGCGAAACAGTGGCTGCCATGGACGTGCTCGTCCAGGGCATTGGCGAACTCATCGGGGGTAGCCAGCGCGAGGATGATCTCCAGACCCTGACCGCCGCGTTAGCCGCCCACGAGATCGACGCTCAGCACTACCAGTGGTATGTCGATCTGCGCAAATACGGCTCCGTGCCGCATGCGGGGTTTGGCCTCGGGTTTGAGCGGCTCATCATGCTCCTTACCGGGGTGTCGAACATTCGGGATGTGATCCCCTTCCCTCGCACGCCAGGCAGCTGTAAGTTCTAACCACGCTACTCACCGCCACGATGATCGGGATCCTGGATTCAGGCTTAGGGGGGCTCTCAGTGCTAAACGAGATCCAGCGGCTCCTCCCGCACCAGCCACTGCATTACATCGCAGACTCCGCCTGGTGCCCGTATGGGACGAAGTCCTACTCAGAGATCCAGTCCCGCGTCACCACCCTCGTAGATTACCTCCTGCACCAGGGCGCAGAGGTTATCGTCATCGCCTGTAACTCCGCCACCATCGCCTGTGTCGAGTTCCTCCGCACGCAGTATCTCGTCCCCATCGTAGGGATGGAGCCAGGGGTGAAGCCCGCCGCCCTCCAGTCCCGCAACGGCATTATCGGCGTCATGGCGACAGAGGCATCATTAGCAGGAGAGAAGTTTCACCGCCTGCTCACCGCACACGCACAGCACGTGCAGGTCATCACCCAGCCCTGCCCAGACTTCGTGACCCTGGTAGAGGCAGGAACCCTCCATGGGGCGGCAGTAGAGGATGCCATCCATCGCTACATCGCCCCCATGATCACAGCGGACACCATCGTCCTAGGGTGTACCCACTACCCCTTCCTAAAGCCCTGCATCCAGAGCCTCTACCCGCAGAAAGCCCTCATCGACACCGGCACCGCCGTCGCCCGTGAGGTCGCCCGCCGTCTGCCCGCCTCACCCAGCACGGGGCAACCACCCGTCCACACCTTCCAGACCTCTAGCCCCTCCCCCCACCATGCCACCTCGCTCCTCCCTACCCTGTGCCCACAGCTCCCGCCAGAGGTCGGATTTACTCTGTTGAAGAGAGCGTAATTCGGGCTTGTCGTGTCGTCCCGTTCTTGCCTATGAGTGAGTCATGGACATTCAGGAGACATTAGACCTACTCATTGCTGGCACAGATACATGCATTTCCCGTAAGGACTTAGAGGAGAAGCTTAAGACCGGCCGCCCCCTACGCGTAAAGCTCGGCGTGGACCCTACTGCTCCCGACATCCACTTTGGGCACACCGTGGCGATGCAGAAGCTCCGCCAGTTCCAGGACCTAGGGCACCAGGCCGTCCTCATTATCGGGGACTTCACCGCCATGATCGGGGACCCCACGGGCAAATCCACCACCCGCCCCCCTCTCACCCGCGAGGAGGTGCTCGCCAATGCAGAGACCTATAAGGAGCAAGCCTTTAAGATCCTCGACCGCGATAAGACCGAGGTCGTTTACAACGGCACCTGGTTTAATAAGATGACCTACGCCGAGGTCCTGACCCTGAACACCCGCGCCACCATGCAGCAAATGCTCCAGCGCGAGGACTTTAAGACCCGCGTGGAGGAAGGGAAGGAAGTGCGCCTACATGAGCTCCAATACCCCATCATGCAGGGCTGGGACTCTGTCATGGTGCAGTCTGACGTCGAGCTCGGTGGCACTGACCAGCGGTTTAACAACCTCGTCGGGCGCGATCTCCAGAAACAAGAGGGCCAAGAGCCACAAGTCGTCATCCTCGTCCCTATCCTAGAGGGGCTGGACGGCGTAAAGAAGATGTCTAAGTCGCTGAATAACTACATCGGGGTCAACGATGAACCCTTTACAATGTTCCAAAAGATCATGGGCATCTCCGATGACCTCATGTATAACCGCTACTACCCTCTCCTCCTAGGCGAGGCAAAGGAGCAACCCGCCCTAGAGGACACCCCACAGCGCCAGCAGGATAAGAAGGATCTCGCCTTCAGGCTCACGGAGAGATTCCACTCCACAGAGGCTGCTCAAGCCGCTGCCGAGGTCTCACAGAAGAAGGCTAAGGGCGACCACTCCGCCGGCGCGGTAGAGGTCCCCCTCCCCCTCAGTGTCGATCACCGTGATGGCAATAACCTCGCCCAGCAGCTCCAGCCGCTCATCGCCGCACACGGCGAAGGCGAGATCTCCCTCGGTAAGATTAAGAAGGACTACATCAAAGTCGGCCGCATCCAGCTCAACGGAGAGAAACTCACCAACCCAAACGGCATCCCCGAGTTCAAGAGCGGCGACCTCCTGATCCTCTCTAAGAAGCACAGCGTCCGCTTCGTATAGGTTCCAATAAGGCACCAGTGAAAGGAACCCGAGGCATCCTTCCTCGGCGAACTCCCCATATTCACTCAAAATGCATAACAGAACTCCAAATCAACACAATCCCCCCATACTCTACCTCAACCCGATTTGAACGCTCAGATCGCGCCGATTTGTCAAAACACTACATTTCAATCCCTCTAAGACATAAAAAAGCCACTTTTTCCCGATCCCTGCGGTTTTCCCCTTGCCATCTCGGGATTCCCACCATAGAAGAGCAAGAATTATGAAACACTGCATACAAGATTTTTTAAACTTTAAAACCTATGGTGTATGTCTTGCACTGGCGGCTTCATCATTGTCTTTCGTGGGCTGTGAGGCTGAGGGGGAGTCACTTTCCGCTGAGGAGATTCAAGAAATATTCGATAATTATCCAATCTATGGCTATGACACAAATGTGAATCCTACTGACATCGTCACGATGCCTATCTCGCTCAACGTAGAAGACTCCATCACTTTTGCAGCTGATATCTTTGACAATGGTCAACTGACTTACAACACGAACGGAGCTCGCCGTTTTATTGTCGATGAGATTCAGAATGACCCTAGCAATATTCTCATCGCAATTCGCCAATCTTATGAGCAAGATGCCATAGAGCCAACTTCCGCGATTATTACAGAAGATGAGAGCTTTCTTACCCCCACAGAAGACAAAGTGATTTCTGTGATTGATGACGGGATATCTGCGGCTGATAATTCCGGTGGTTATGGAAT
>CAYWAG010000157.1:0-4882 GCA_964455925.1 uncultured Verrucomicrobiales bacterium
GTATTATCAACTTGTTGTCACGGCCTCAGAGGACAGTGAATATTTCGGCGTTCGCTACTTTTACGAAAAGGGTACAACCCTCATGAATTACAGTCATGATTATCTCTACGGTCTAGACCCTTTCGCGCCTCCCATAAATGGAACAATTACACTAAATGGAAACTTCTAACCGCGCTCTATTTACTCTCATGCAACTCAACGCTTCGCACCTCTCCATTATTCCTCTCTCACTCCTCAGTGTCGCGCTGTATTCCTGTGATGGGGAAGGCGACAATACAGAATATGAGCCTGATGCCACCCAATGGTCGATCGATACCCCGATCGAAGGCGACATCCTTAATATAACACCCACTTCTGAAGCCAATATCGGACAAAGGTTTTTTGAACTTGAAGGTCCAGTCACTGCTCTTGGAGAAGCTACCTACACCTATGCTAAGACTGATGATTTCACCTTCTCATTTACCTTTAACCGTGATAATATCGATACGATCGACGGCGTAGTCACTGACATCCTGCTTTCAGGATCTCTCGGAACGGAGCTTCGTCAGCTTCTCTTAGATACAGAACAAGATGGTGATGGTGAGTTTGAACAACCAAACCTAGGGAGAATCACAGAACTCTTCCAAGACTTCGGCACTGGGGTGCGACTCTCTCCAGATGGCACGCAAATCTATTACCCCATGGAGGAGGTTTCTAACCATTTAGTCACTTCTACCCAGTCCCAACTACTCGTAGGTAACCTCTCAGGTAAATACACCTTATCCTCCGAGGGCGTGACCATTGGCTTCAAACGCGCGGAACCGACAGATTCCCGTTTCTTCGCCGACCCCACGAATACAGCCGCTGAATTCTGGGTTCCTGTGCTAACGAGCGATGGCTACTTCGAGCCTGTAGCTGAAGAAGGAGCATGGGCGATGAGTCTCGTAAACTTCGAGGAAGAGAATTAACCTCACTGTCATCATTCTATTTTTTCACAGAAAAGCTAAGCGACGGATCTCGCTTGGCTTTTTTTATGGAAATAGGAGCTCGACTAAATATTCACTGGCGTTTTATGCCGTTGTCATTTATGATTCTAGAGTTGCCAACTGGTGCCTAAGCCTCTACTTCGTTCATTGTTATGAAGCTCCTCTCAGTTGCTCTTCTCATCCTCATTCTTACGAGTTGCCGTTATGCCCCTGAGCGGCAGCTGAGTCAGGCACTAGAAAAAACCACTGATCGCTACCTCCAAGTGCTCAAGCGTGAGGAAAGCGCCAACACCACAGCGCGGTATCATTACACCTGGTCGCAAGCGCTTGAGGCGATGTATAAGAAAAACAAGTCCTGCCTCCAATCCACGTATCGCTTAGAGGACGCGGAGTCATCGGAGCGCCAAATTTGGCGTAGCTTCATTCCAGGTCTATCGGCTGGGGTCTCCGACACCGCTAGACTTGATGAACTCGGCACACTCTTCACCGACCCTACCTTTTCCGTCAACTCCTTTATCGCCTTTGGGAACCTCGTCAATCTGCCTAAAAACATCTACACCCGTAAGCTGGGAGTAGTCGCTGCGGAGCTAGGGGAGCAGAGCACGATGCGGATGCAGACCATTGCCCTGCATAAGCTGTTCCAGGAGCGCAAGCTGCTAGAGCTAGAGGGCGAGGCATACGCCCTCTCACAGCAGCTCATCACTGGCATGCACCATACAGACCCAACCGAAGGAGCAAAGGCGCAGACACGGCTGAACTCCCAGCGGGACAGTTGGGAGGAGCGTGAAGAAGCATGGTTCGAGAAAATCGCCGACTTCTTTAACATGACTCCAGGCAGTGTGCGCATCATAGCCAGCACCGCCCCGACGATCACCTACCACCAACGGGAACTCGACTTTTACGATACACAGCGATGGGGCAAGCTCCAGCTTAAGCTTCTTGCCCTCCAGGAGCTCGGTGAAGACGGGCAACTGAAGGAGGCATATGCTCGTTACCTACCTACGCCCTCCCTCACCGTCAGCGCACCGTCGCTCTACAGTAACACAGGCAACACAGACTTCGATGTCAACGATATTCGCCTGACCCCGCGTGCGTCATGGCGGCTCGATACCCTGGGATCCATTAGCCGCCAGATCAAGCGGCTGAAGCGCAACAAGCCCCTGCAAGAGTGGGAGAGACAACGCCGTCTGAAGACCGAAGTCCAACGCATGCTGGAGGGGCGCGAGGAACTCATCAAGACCGAATCTGAACTCCAAGAGATCCGCATCGCCCGCCGAGAATACGCCACACTCCTCAGAGCAGGTCTCGTAGATCAGTCCCCACAGCAAGTTCTCGAGAACCTCCAAGGTCTGTACCGTGAAGAAATGACTCTACAAGCACAGATCGTCACCATCTCCTCTGGCTACTGGCTGATCGATGAAGAATGGTGGACTAAGCACCAGCGCCCCTGGAAAGACTAAGCCATGAGCCTCCAGCCCCTCTCCCACGTTATGAACCGCCCCATCCTCATCTCGCTAACGAGCACCCTCCTCTTCCTCCTGCCCTCCTGCCTCCCAGAGCAGAGCACCTCCCAGGCGACACCAACAGACACAGCGCCCCCCCCCGCTGAAGAGGTCGTGTGGGCTTGGCAGGACTTCGCCGAGGCGACCACGCTCACCCTCGGCACCCTACCAGTGGCAGTTCATCCCCGCCAATCCCTCGAGATCAAGGCCGAGGCCTCTGGCATAATCACGCTCTACATCGACCAAAAGGTCAGTAATGTCACCGCTGGGAAACTGTGGGCAGAGATGAACTCAGAGCGCCTCGCTAGTAAGCAAGAGCGACTCAACATCCAGACCCGGAAGCAATCCCTGAATAACATGAAGGCAGAGCAGCTGGACCTCCCCGAGCGTGAGGCCGAGGCATACGAGAAGCTCCAGGAGGCGCAACGCAAGGTCAAGCTCCTAGAGCACCTCATGAAGTCTAAGGCCATGGATAAGATGACGGATCTACTAGGAGTCAACCGCGAGGACGTCTCTGCCACCTCCCTGCAGAAAGCCCGTGAGGCGTTGGCGCTGGCGGAGCGGAAGATGGAGTTTGCGCAGAAGTTTGACCACCAGCTGCGTGAGGATGAGAAGCGGCTGGCAGAGATGGACATGATCGAGAGTCAGAACCAGTTCCGCGAGGCTAAGAGCCAGTCTGAATACATCGTCCCCTTTGATGGTGAGCTACGGCTGAACCTAGGGCTGATCCCCGACCAGCAGCACTACACGGTCATGAGCCGCGAGACGCTGGGCGTGCTGAGTGATTACAGTGAGATCCATGCGTATCTATCGGTGAACAATGCGAGCTGGATCGCCCTGCAGCCAGAGAGCCTCCATCTGCGCCTGAAGGATCGTGCGCGCACCGAGCTCACCTTCCTACAGGATCGCTACATTAAGAACTCGCGGGGGAAGGAGGAGCGTAACTACATCTTTAGGATCACAGGGGAGGAGAACAGTGATCTGCGTCGCCTCACCGGTAGCACCCTGGATGCCGACCTCGTGCACTCGCTCTCACAGCCCTGCCGCATCGTGCCTAAGCTGGAGCTATCGCTCTATGCCATGGAGCGCTCGGATTCCCGTGAATGGGACGCCATCCTCGCGGATCTCTTCCCCGGGGCACAGTTGATCGCCGAGGGGCTAGAGCACCTCGCCATTGCCCTGCCTGCGCCCTCCTCTTCATCCACCCAGCCTGTAGACTGATGCTGAGTTGCCACGATGTATGTTACCGTTACGGGCGCAGTGATCACTGGGTGCTCGATCACTTTAACCACACCTTTGCCCCTGGCATACACCTGATTAAGGGCTACTCTGGCTGTGGTAAGTCTACCCTCCTGCGCATCATGGGGCACTATCTGCGCCCGCTGCAGGGGCACGTCCAGCTCCATGGGCAGGGCCTCAGCCGCCACTACCGTAACCAGCAGCTCGGGTTCGTCTTTCAGCAGCTGAACCTCCTGCCACTCGCGACCGTGCGGCGGAACCTGCACCTCGCCGCCGCCCTCGGCGGCGTCCCTCGCAGCACCGCGAACCAGCGCATGGACTACTACCTCCAGCGCCTGGGACTCCAAGAACTCGCCCGCCGGAAGCCCACCTCCCTCTCTGGGGGGCAACAGCAGCGCGCCACCATCGCCCGTGCCCTGATTAAGGAGCCCGATGTCCTCCTGCTAGACGAGCCCACCTCTGGTCTCGACGACCTCAACACCACGATTATTAAGCAAGTCCTCCAAGAGTTCACCCAGACTGGAGAGCGCTGTATCGTAATCTGCACCCACGATAACCGACTAGACGAAATATCAGATGAGATCCTTGATTTTAACGCTTTCCTACCTGTTGAAGGACACCTGGCTACGCTGGTTTGAGCAACCCGGCAGTGTGCTCGCGCGCGTGCTCGTCACCACGGTGATGACGGCGCTCTCTATCCTCCTGCTCGTTACCCTCCACCTCCAGATTAAGAAGCTGGAGCGCCAGGTAGAGTCCATCGGCCTCGACAACATTGTCGTGGTCGAAAGCATCCGCCCAGATGCCGTGGGCGAGAACCTAGAGCAACGCCGCTTCCAATACCTAGAGAAATGGGGCGACCTCATCATCCTGGAGCGTCTCCCCTCCGTCGCCTACGGGGGCGGGAAGCGCGCCAATGTTGTAGCCTACGGGGAGCGCACCCTCCCGGCTCTGGATACCTACCTCAGCCACGGGCATAACTACTTCTTCCTCACGACCGACTTTCCGCAGGGAGCGCTCATTGACTTCGAGCTCGATGGGCAATACCTCAAGGCCATCGCCCTCCAGCCAGATGACCGGGTCGCCCAAGCCCTCCCCGGCAGCCTCCTCTTCGTGCCCTTCCAAGCCTTCCGCCACCTCACCGACCGAGGCTTTACCCGCATTAGTTATCTCCAGAAG
>CAYWAG010000158.1:0-4869 GCA_964455925.1 uncultured Verrucomicrobiales bacterium
TACTGGATCTCTTGGATAAAGTCCTGGACGTTGTCGAACTCACGGTAAACGGAGACGTAGCGGATGTAGGCGACGGGATCCAGAGAGTGGAGCTTGCCCATGACCTTCATACCGATCTCGTTGACAGGGACATCATCGATGGGATAGCTGGCTTCTAGCTCCTCTTGGATCTGGGTGACGGCGAGATCCAGCTGCTCTAGGGGAACGGGGCGCTTCTCACAGGCCTTGAGCATTCCTCGGAGAATTTTCTCACGTTTGAAGGGCTCTGGCGATCCGTCCTTCTTAGTGACTTCGAGTCCAATGTGCTCGATCGCCTCGTATGTGGTGTAGCGGTGACCGCAGGAGGTACATACCCTCCGCCGCCGGATTTTCATTCCGTCGGAGCTCACTCGGGAGTCGATCACGCGATCTTTCATATGTCCACATTCTTGGCAACGCACCCTTATTTACTGCCCTTTAGGGCGCTAGAATGTGAGCCAATTCTAGAGTTTTATCTCGCCCCATCCTTGGCCCTACAGATTCACAAATTACTGGCTACAGAGGCTTGGAGGTTTCCGTGACTTACTCACAATAGTTTTTAAATTTTTACTTAATTCCCCTTGACTATTAAGAGTGGTAATCAATCCACAGGCGTGAACTAATCTGCAGATACGCCAGTCTGGATCGCCGTGATTCGGGCATCTCTCTATCTTGGCATTGATCCTGCATTCTCGCTCTTATCGTTCTTATCGTTCTTATCGTTCTTACTATGGAAACGCTTCACCTCCTTCTTAATAACCAGCTCCTGTGTTTGTTCCTCGCCGTAGCGGCGGGGCTGTTGAGCGGTAAGATCTCGGTTTGTGGCTTTCAGTTAGGCTCTGCGGGCGTTCTCTTTACGAGTTTGCTGGTGGGGCATTGGGGGTATAGCTACCCGGATGGGATCGGTAAGCTGGGCCTGGTTCTCTTTATCTATTGCATCGGGATTTCTGCTGGGGGGCGGTTCTTCTCTGCCCTGCGTAAGGAGGGGCTGCGCCCCGTCTGGATCGCCTTTGTCACCATGGGGAGTGGGGCACTGATCATCTACCTCGCGCAGTTGTGGTTAGACCTGCCCACGGAGATCGCAGTAGGGCTGTATGCGGGGGCGATGTCTAGCGCGCCTGCCCTGGCGGCGGCTACTGAGGCACTGACGGATGCGCATGATGTCGTCGTTGGATATGGTATTGCTTACCCGTTGGGGATCGTGGGTATTATTGTCTTTGTGCAGGTCGTGCCACGCCTGCTCTTTAGGCGTCAGATTCAGGAGGAGCTGGAGAACACCGCGACAGAGGAGGAGGTGCTCCAGAATGTCCTGGTCGAGGTTACGAATGTGGCGGCGATTGGGCGGAATATTTCTGAGTTTGGTCTTAAGCACCTCCATGGGTGCCAGATCGCCCGGCGGTTGCATGGAGAGATCCTGCTGCCACTGGCGTATGAGGATGACTTTCACGAGGGGCAGCACGTCCTCATGGTAGGGCGGGCGGAGGACCTCGCTGTTGCCATAGAGCTGCTGGGTAAACGGAGTAATCGCCACTATGTGCGCGACATCGAGCATGAGCGTAAGACGCTGCAGCTTCATGCCCCATCCCTTGCCGGACGCTCGATCACCAGCCTACAGCCACTTAAGAATTACGGCGTCATGATTACCCGCATCACCCGGTATGGATTCACCTTCGTCCCAAAGCGTGATACAGAGCTGGAGAAGCGGGATCGGCTCCGCGTGATCGGCACGCCAGAGAACATTAAGTCCTTTGCCGAGGTCGTGGGGCATCGTAATAAGGAGCAACACGGGGATGAACTCCTCTCCCTGTGCCTAGGGCTGACCTTGGGGCTCTTTCTGGGCATGATTCCGTTCTCCCTACCTGGCTCTCCTGCGATCACGTTGGGACTCGCTGGTGGACCGTTGATTGTTGCGCTGATTTTTGGGCACTTTGGACACATCGGGAGCTTAGAGACGCACCTTTCGCGTGAGCCGCGCCAGCTCCTGCAGACGATAGGGCTCGTCTTCTTTATTGCAGATGCTGGGGTGCGCGGAGGGGGGGAGTTTGTGCAGACCTTCCACCAGCACGGGATCATGCTGGTGCTCCTAGGCTTAGGCGTGACGGTAGGCTCTATGCTCTGCACCCTAGTGATGGTCAGTTACGTCTTACGGCTCTCTCCTCTCAGTGCCCTAGGCGCGCTCTGCGGAGGGATGACCTCTACGCCAGGGCTAGGGGCATTAACGAGCAAGTTCTCCTCCCAGGTGCCAGTCATTAACTACGCCACCATTTACCCTGTCGCCCTCATTATTATCACCATCACGGTCAAAGTCCTCGTAGCACTTCTCTAGTGTCTCAGGTAGGAGCGCAGAGAGACGAGACCGAGTATTTCACGGTCAACTTCGCGGTAATGCCACCCTTATCAGGGTAGCCTTCTAGCGCAGCGAAATCCGTGAACTACGCATAAGGCTCAGTCCCGTATCTCTACCTGAATCGTTACCTCTCCACCACTAATAATCTGCGGAAATCTGCGCAATTCACCTAAGGGTATCCTGCGCTAACGCTTGTATTGCGGGCAAGAAATCGCCTCTCCAAACAAATTAACTGTGGAGTGAAGTTAGTGACGGCGAGACGCCGTCACTCCCCTGACTTGTGACCGCTCTCCGTATGGAGTCACACGTCCCACGATATATAAAAAAAGACCTCCTTTGTGGGGAGGTCTTTATTGAGGAGCGCGGTGAATTGTGCCGCGCTCTTGAGGGGGTGATGGGCTTACTTAGCTTCCTTAACAAGGAGGGCACGCTTACCGATACGGTCGCGGAGGTAGTTAAGCTTAGCGCGACGCACCTTGCCTTTACGGACGACCTCGACCTTTTCGATACGTGGGGAGTGGTAAGCGAAGACACGCTCAACACCTTCACCATAAGAGATCTTACGGACGGTGAAGGACTTGTTTACAGAAGAACCACTCATGCCGATCACTAGACCAGAGAATAGCTGAACACGCTCTTTGTCGCCTTCCTTTACGAGAGTGTGAACCTTAACGGAGTCTCCTACGTTAAAGTCGATAGGGGCTTCTTTAAGCTGTTCTGCTTCAATCTTATCAATGATATTCATAATTCTTCGTTGCTGAAAGTTTGCGGGAGGGTATTCTTAGACTGATTTATTGACGATGGCAATAAAAATCTACGCAATATAAAGAATTCTTGAGCACTCGCCACATTGCACGAGTTCTGCCCCGATTTGGACTTGGTGGAGGACGGCTGGTGGGAGCTTCATATTACAGCCCGTGCATTTGCCCTCTGGGGTGAGAACGGTGACGGCTTCGCGCTGTGTGGAGGTATTAGACGCACTGCGGAGGCGATCGTAGAGGGCTATCACGGAGGGTTCTACCTTGGCGGCGAGTTTGTCGCGGTTTTGGAGGAGTTCCTTTTTCTTTGCTTCGAGGTTTGTCTTGCGCGCGACTAGTGCTTGGCCTCGTTCCGTCGCAAACTCCTTTTCCTGTGATAGTGCCTCAGCTGCGGTCGCTCTGGCGGCTTTGGCGAGGTCGGCTTTCTCCATGAGCTCTAGCTCTTGTGTTTCGAGCTCGTCGATTTGCTCTGTGTAGCGCGTGATCTCGTGCGACAGCATGAGGTATTCCTCGTTGCGCTTGGTTTCGCCCTGGCGCATTTTGAGCTTGGTGATGGTGTCCTTGCGCGTTTGGCGATCGAGGTCGACTTGTTTGACGGCTTTTTCAGCGGTGAGTTGGGCTTGCTTAGCCACGCCGAGAGCGTCCCGCTTTTGCGTTAGGCCTGCCTTGATCTTTAGCGCTTCCTTAGGGATGGCTCCCAGTTCGTCGGTTATGGCATCGAGTTTGAGGTCGCGCTCTTGGAGGACGAGGAGGTTTGTGAGGACTGGTAGCATCGGCTGGAGGAGTGTCAGTGGAGATATGGGCTTACTGAATGAAGCTAGGAAGAAGCCCGATGAGGTTTACGGTGCTTTTATCTTCCTCGGTGAACTCAATGTTGTCGTTTGCTAAGCTCGCTTTGATCGCTGCCAGGCGCTGCGCGGGTGTTGGCTCTGTATCTGCTGTTGTAGACAGAGTGGGTACGACGAGAGGGGCGGGCGTGGCGGTGGGCGCCATGAGACCGGCGACTTCCGGTGCTGGGGCGATGGTCTCAGGATCTGTAATAGTCTGATCTTGGTGGTGCTGAGTGGTGTGGGCAGGGAGATCTGCCGTGGCGATAGCGGTACTTTGGTTAGAGGTCGCGATGATGGCGAGGTATTGTTGGTGCAGGGCGGTCGTACGCTCTGATACGAGCTTATCGATCCGCGCTGCGAGGTAGTAGGCGGCAAAGGCGAGTGCCCCAAAGACGAGAATGGCGATCAAGGCGGTGATGAGAGGGGATTTACGTGATTTGGTAGTAGTCATGTCAGGAGAGTTATTAGAATCGGTAGTGGTAGTGGAAGTGGTCGTATCAGGGGTATTAGCGGTGGAGATATCGAGAGATTTGTTGGTTTCGGCCTGGATCAGGTTCAGTTGTGCGCTGAGTTGATCATTCAGCAGCTCCTTTGGCTTGGTAGAGCTAAGTTCCTCTATGCTAGGGCGCTCCTGGGTGATGGGGGTGATGTTTTCTGGGATGGTAGCATTGACCGTACCAAGCGCCTTTTCTGGCGTAATGTTGGCGGACGGGAGTGCTTTCTCCTGCCGCGCAGGTACCTGTGGGAGGGGCTGCGGTGGAACTCCTGCGGCAGGGGTGCTAGGGACTGGAAGCGCTATCGATTGCTCTGCTGGTCTAGCGGTCGCGGTAATGCGCTCTTTCAGAAATGCTGGTGGACGCGGAGCCGCTTTTTTGACCGCCTTTGGCCAGACTTTCTTAGCGCGTGCAGGGGTAGC
>CAYWAG010000159.1:0-4826 GCA_964455925.1 uncultured Verrucomicrobiales bacterium
CCGGTTTGTGGTTCCGGTTGTCGCGGGTTCAAGTCCCGTCATTCACCCCATTTTTCTTTCTTATGGACGCTCTTTTTTCTGCGTTATCACTTACTCCTAAGCAAGTATCTGGATACGAGCTTGCGCTTACGCATCCATCGGTCAGTCGGAAGGCGAACTATGAGCGCTTAGAGTTCCTGGGAGATGCCGTGATCGAGCTCATTACGACGGAGTATCTCTTTCATAAGTATCCTGACTACCCTGAGGGGAAGATGACTAAGCTACGGGCTAAGGTCGTGGCGCGTCCCTCTCTGGCGGGCTTTGCGCGTCAGCTGTCGCTCCCGCAATACATGCGCTTCTCCCCTGGGGAGAGACGCAGTAAGGGGCATGATAAGGATACGAACCTGTGTAATGCCTTTGAGGCCTTTATCGGAGCGATTTATCTAGACCTGGGTTATGCGGAGGCGGAGCGGGTCTTCCTACACTGCAGTCGCACTACGTTGGATGCGGGGTATCTGGACCTCACGGGGGAGGAGAACCCTAAGGGGCGTCTGCAGGAGATTCTGCAGGCGATCCACCCTGTCGCCCCAGAGTATAGACTGATTAGTGAAGACGGGCCAGACCATCAGCGCGTGTTCCAGAGTGAGGTCTATTGGCAACAGCGTCAGCTGGGGCTGGGTAAGGGGAGTAGTAAGAAGGCTGCGGAGAGTGCGGCGGCGTTAAATGCGCTTGAGAAGTCGAGTTGGAACGCTACTTGCTAAGAGTTCCTTAAGGTCGGCAGATATGCTCCCGCTCGCTCTGATGTGGGAGGATTACGCTTGTCTTCTGTCTCTCTTTTCTCTTCCCTCATTCCCTATGACTCTCTGGATTCTTATCGCACTGGTGATTAACCTTGTTGCCACCGGCTATGGCTGGCTGGGGCTGCTCCGTGGGTTTCCTACCCGGATGGCAGCGCTCATTCTTGGGATCACCAGTAGTGTGGCGATCTCGCTCGCGCTGGGTGTGCGGGGGGAGATGCGTGGAGCGTGTCCGCTGATGGATGCGGGCGAGGTCGCCCTCTTTATCGCCTGGTCGCTGAGCCTCTTCTACATTCTTACTGGCGGTAACTACCGGGTGTCCCTGTTGGGGCTGTTTACCGCCCCAGTGATTACCCTCCTGCTCCTGCTCGTCCTAGTCCCCGGTATGCTCACGCCAGATCCCGTTAAGCTCACGGAGCTAGACCCCTGGAAGGAGAGCCACGCTGCCACCTCGGTGCTCTCGTTCGGTAGCCTGGGGATGGGGGGCTTAGCCTCGTTGATGTTTCTCCTGCTGAATAAGGGGCTGAAGCAGGGCCGCCCTAACTGGTTCACGATGCGGATGCCGCCGGTGAACACCTTGATCCGCTCCGTCCGTAACCTCCTCACCCTGGGGGTGGTCATCCTAACCGTAGGGATCATCTGTGGGTTTGTGACCTCAGTGGAGTCTGGCTTACTCCACCTCATTGCTGCTGGTGGGGTATGGGTGGCGTATTGTGTGCTTATTGGCTGGCACCATTGGCGTGGTCTCCCGCCTCGGATGCTGGCGCGCTGGGCGCTGGGTCTCTTCCTCTTTTCTTGTATTCTCTTTACCCTTATCTAATCATGGAACTTGCCTGCATCGGATTAAACTATCAGACCGCTCCGCTGGAACTGCGGGAGAAAGTCGCAGTCGCTAAGCCTGAGCTGGGATCACGCAGTAAGGCTCTGCTGGAGCTCCCCGGCATTCGTGAGGGGCTGGTCCTCTCTACCTGTAACCGCACAGAGTATTACATGGCGGCAGACCAGGCGGACCAAGCCATCGAGCAAATGTATGGGCTCTTCGCCGAGAGCTCAGAGGGCGTTCTCGTCCCAGAGCACCATCTCTATACAGAGTCCCGCATCGATACCGTGCGCCACCTCTGCCGGGTGTGTGCAGGGCTAGACTCCATGGTGCTAGGGGAGACAGAGATCTTTGGGCAGGTAAAGGAGGCGTACCGCCAGGCGCAAGAGTTCGGGGTCACCTCTAAGGGGCTGAACAAGCTCTTCCAAAAGGCCTTCAGTGTCGGGAAGAAAGTCCGCACGAAGACGAAGATCCAAGAAGGCAACATCTCCACGGGAAGCGTGGCGGTGGACCTCGCCCAAAAGATCTTTGGTAAGCTCCGTGATACCCAGATCCTGGTCATCGGGGCAGGAGAGATCGCACGGGTCACCACGCAGAGCCTGAAGTCACGTGGGGCGAACTCCATCCATGTCGCTAACCGCTCCTTTGATAAGGCGCTGGAACTGGCGCAAGAGTTCGGCGGTGTCGCCCTTCACTTTGATGCCTGGGAGGATATTCTCCTCCAGACTGATGTCATCATCTCGTCCACTGGTGCTCCGCACTACGTTGTCACGCCAGAGCAAATCGAGCGCGTGCGTAAGCAACGTAAGTACCGCCCGCTCTTCCTCATCGACCTCGCCGTCCCGCGTGATATTGATCCCGCCTGCAACGACTTTGAGGAGGTTTACCTCTTTGACATTGACTCCCTGGAGCACCAAGCCGCCGAGAACCGAGCCAGTCGCCAACGCGAGATCGACCGCTGCGAGGAGATCATCGAGGAGGAGATCGCCAAGGCCCGCCTAGTAGGCGTGTGACCCGCACGCATCGTAAAGGGAGCTGTGATGGCACCCTGGGCCTGCAACAGTTACTGGTATTCGCCTGTATTATGTTCAATGGTGCAAATTAAATGCGTTTCAATTTGTATGTAAGGGTAAGGTGCGATACGTCTTTTATGACTTTAGCACCGCATTCCTTACTCAATGAAATTCATATTCCCCTTACTCGCCATCACCTCCATGGGGATGGCACAGCAGAGCCGCCCGAATATCTTAGTGATTTACACCGACGATATGGGGTACGGTGATGTCCAGATCCTGAACCCAGAGCGGGGCAAGATCCCCACGCCCTGCATGGACGAGATCGCGCGGGACGGGATGATCTTTACCGATGCGCACACGACCTCATCCGTGTGTACGCCTAGCCGATACAGCTTACTGACAGGGCGCTACAGCTGGCGCACGACTAAGCAGTACCATGTCCTAAACGGCTACAGCCAAGCCCTCATCGCGGATGAGACCCTCACCGTGGGGGAACTCCTACAGGAGGCGGGCTATAAGACCGCCATGATCGGGAAGTGGCACCTGGGGATGAACTTACCGACGGTGGATGGTCAGCCCCATGTTGATATACGGCTCCCAGCCTCCTCGACCATTGACTGGGCGGGCACGATCACGGATGGGCCTACCGAGCGAGGGTTTGACTACTTCTTTGGGATCTCGGCATCATTAGACATGGCTCCTTACGCCTACATGGAGAACCAGGCCTTTATCTCCCAGGACGCTGATAATGCCCACCCGCAGAAGCCTGTAGGCGAGTTTAAAGCCATCGGGGTGCTCGATGAGTTTGCCGACCGCTCCGTGCAGTATATCTCAGAGCAGTCCAGCGACCAGCCGTTCTTCCTCTACGTGCCTCTCACCTCCCCGCACACGCCGATCCTTCCTACTGCAGAGTGGCAGGGTAAGAGCGGGATTAATCGTTATGCGGACTTTCAGATGCAGACGGACGCCATCATTGGGCGCATCGTAAAGGCGGTAGATGATGCGGGACTGCGGGATAACACGCTAGTGATCATCAGTAGTGATAATGGGTGCTCTAAGACGGCGGACTTTAAGACGCTGGAGGCTAAGGGGCATTATGCCAGCGCACAATACCGGGGATCTAAGGCTGACCTATGGGAAGGGGGGCTACGCGTGCCCTTCCTCGTGCGTTGGCCGGCTGCTATTGCGGCGGGATCTACCTCTCATCAGACGATCTGCCAGACGGATCTGCTCGCTACCTTTGCCGATATCCTAGAGGTGGAAGTGCCCGCATCAGGTGGGGTCGATAGTGTTAGCTTTCTCCCAGCTCTGTCAGGGGAGGCGATCGCGTCGTCGCGTAAGGGGATCGTCAGCCACTCTGTCTCCGGGCACTTTGCGTACCGCATGGGGGACTGGAAGCTCCTGCTAGCCAAGGGGTCAGGCGGCTGGACGCATCCCAGGGAGTCAGAGCTAGCCGCGAATACAGAGGTGCCACCAGGACAGCTCTATAACCTCGCCGCAGACCCTGGGGAAACCACGAACCTCTACACCCAGCATCCAGAGAAAGTGGAGGAACTCCTCGCGCAGCTAAAGGCAGACATCTATAACGGGCGCAGCACAGCGGGGCCACCGCAACAGAACGACCTCCCAAACGAGGACATCATGCTCTGGAAAGGGAGCTTAACGAAGTAGATCCGAACGATGAAGTTAACGACCGTTCTCCTCGGTGCCCTCGCGCTGACCTAGAGCTGCACGTCTCCCCGACCGGTAGCGATACGAACCCCGGCACCCAGGATGCGCGGCTCCACCTATCCGCCTCCCCAGGTCAGTGCCCGATAATAAAGTGCGCCACCAGCAAAAGGTCATCATCTCTGGCGCCGAAGTCCGTAATGTCAAGACCCTTGCCGACCTCACCGCCCTGGGCTTAGACCAGCCTCGGGGCGTGCTCATCGTGAGCATTCCAGCGCAGAGCACGCTCTCACAGTACGGCTTCACTAACGACGATGTCATCCTATCCATCAATGGACAGAAGGTCACCGAGGCAAACCTCGCGAACGTCCTCGCTAGCCTAAAGGCGACAGGGAACTCCGCAGAGATTTGGCGTGGTCAAAATGATGCCCAGCTAGAGTTTGATCGGTGATCACCTCCATTCATGCTTCGGGTAGCGGCCGGCTAGGTCTTTGCGCATTTGGGGGTAGCCGTTTTCCCAGAAGTTGGGGAGGTCAGAGGTGATTT
>CAYWAG010000160.1:0-4796 GCA_964455925.1 uncultured Verrucomicrobiales bacterium
CCTCTACGTGTTGCATGACCTCAGCATCAATCACCCGTAGCACATTATATGCGAGTATTCCAAGCATCAGGAAGAGCTCATTGACTATAAAGGAGTGGCTCGGGAAGCGCTGACGAAAGGTCGCCTCGCTGGGAATGTCATTGAGATCGAGGGCATACTTGAGGATCTCGCTCTTTTCTTGGCGGAAGGTCTCGGCGTCTGAGAAGTGCGTGCGTCCTTGAACCAGAAGGCCGATTCCTGTTTGCACGATGTCGAGATCACTGAATTTTTGATTCCCAACCCGGCCTTTAATGAGACTTGGCAGGCGAAGAGCTTTCTTGAAGAGCTGGCCTACTAAAACTAACCCACCTTGGGCGTTGATTTTTTCTGATGTTGTTGATAAGGTCATAGCGGAAAAGAGATGTTGTAACCCTGTGGGTTAGTGTCGTAACATCCCTTTAGCCTATATGGCTTCTTGGTTACACGCTCTTTTTCAACTTTTACTTCACGGATTCAGGTATTTAGCAGGAGGTGTAACATCAAAAATCCGTGAACTACGCACCAGGCTCAGTCCCTTACCTCTGTCCACCATAACCTGAATAATTACGACTTGGATTGGAAAACCGTTAGAAAAAGTCACACCCCAGTAGGAGGATAAGAGCTTGAAGCCAGGCGCGGGGTGTGGTGAGGTAAACGCAAGAGCCTCCCCTACCTTATGCGCATCCCTGTTATTCTGAAAGTTCTGCTACCCGTTCTGATCTTAGCCGGCGGAGTAGGAGCGTGGTGGTATCTCAAGAACTTGGCTCCTGAGCAGAAGGAGCGTGCCTCGTTCCGCCCCTCGATCCGCTCCCAGGCATCTACCGCACAGACAGTAGGAAGCGAGGAAGTGCCGCCAGGGGTTCCGGTAGTAGCGCATGCTCTGGAGCAGCAGGATTACACTGTGATGCTAGAGGCCCGCGCCACGGTGGAGGCGGGTGAGGAGGTGGAGCTCACCGCTGAGGTAGAGGGCAGGATACAGGCCCTGAGCCCTGAGTTTGAGGTCGGTGCGATCGTGCCAAAGGGGACGGTTCTGGCGCGCCTAGATGATGCGGACCTACAAGACCAGCTGATCGTCGCGCAAGCGCGCGTCGCCCAGGCAGCGGCGGCACTAGCACAGGAGCAAGTGCGGGCAGATCAAGCTCTAGTAAACTGGAATGAGCTAGCATATGAGGAGGCGCCTAGCGACCTCGTCCTACGTAAGCCCCAGTTACGCCAGGCACATGCGGCCCTGGCAGCCGCCCAGTCGCAGGTAGATCTCGCCCAGCGGGCACTGTCACGCGTAGAGCTCCGTGCGCCGATGGACGGCATCATTGCAGAGCGCACCGTCAGCCAAGGGGAGCGCATCGGTAAGGGGCGCTCTGTAGGGCGACTCATCAGCACGGATTACAGCCAGCTTAGCCTCCCCGTGCGCGCGGATCAGCTGGCGTTCCTGCCTACCCCTATCCAGGGCACCACAGTGCGCTTCCGGCACGCGCTCGCTCCCGCCTTAGAGGTCTGCTGGTCTGGCTACCTCACCCATCGCGTGCCCGAGGTCGACCCGACCACAAAGCAGCTGCACCTCGCGGCCCGAGTGGTCGACCCATATTCACTAGAGGGCACCTCCCAGCACTCCCTCCCCGTGGGACAGCCTGTAGTCGCGACCATCACGGCACAGACCCTCAGCGCGGTCTATGTCGTCCCAAAGGCGGCTCTCCGCTCGCCAGAGGAGATTTACATTACCGGTCCAGATCGGGTTCTGCGCTCTCTCCCTGTTACCCCGCTGATTACAGATGAGCAGCAGATCGTCTTTCGGGCAGAGCTACCGGAGGGGACACATTGGGTAGAGACTAAGCTACGATCGCATCTCCTAGGCGAGACCGTTTCCATCACACAGGGGGAATCCCCCTCCCCTGTAGCGGAGGATTGACAGCCATGCCATCTGCCTCCTTAATGCAGGTATGAGAACGATCGGAATTATTGCGGGAAACGGGGTTTACCCAGAGACCTTTGCACGCGCAGCACGCGAACAGGCAGAGCAGATTCGCCTCGTGTCCGCCGCCTTTGTGGGTGAGACTAAGCCGGAGTTCGAGTCCGAGGTCGATGCTATGAAGTGGCTCAAAGTCGGGCAGCTCGGTAAGATGATCGACTACTTTAAGAAAGAAGGCGCGCAAGAAGCCGTGATGGTCGGGCAGATCGCCCCCAGCAACCTCTTTAACCTCCGTCCAGACCTCCGCACCGTAGCCCTGTTAGCCCGGCTAAAGGAGCGGAACGCGGAGTCCCTCTTTGGCGCCATTGCCGATGAGCTGGCTAAGGACGGGATTAAGCTCCTCTCCGCAGTGACCTTCCTAGATGACCAGTTAGCAGGTCAGGGGCACCTCTACGGACCAAAGCCCCAAGAGCGCCTCCAAGAAGATGCCGAATATGGGTATGGCATCGCTAAGGAGTCCTCCCGTCTGGACATCGGGCAATCCGTGGTCGTGCGGGAGGGAACCGTGCTCGCGGTCGAGGCGTTCGAGGGCACAAACGCCTGCATAAAGCGGGCAGGTGAACTCGGACGGAAAAAGAAGCTTACCCTCGCCAAGGTCAGTAAACCTGCGCAGGACTTTCGGTTTGATGTCCCCGTCATCGGTCCCCTCACGCTGGAGACCTGCCGGGAGGCAGGAGTCTGCCAAATCGTGGTCGATGCCGGAAAGACCCTCGTCCTAGAGCCAGAGCAGGTCGCCCGCCTCGCACAGAAGTATAAGATCACCATCCAGGGACTCTAACGCCAACAGTGACGCCTCGCCCTACCTCTATGGATACTCAGCAATACCTCATCGCGGTCTCTGGAGGGGTGGACTCCTGCTACCTCCTCCACTGGATGCAGGAGCAAGGGCATCAGGGCGTGGTCTGCCACGTCAACCACGGGCTGCGCCCAGAGTCTGCGCAGGAGGCAGTCTTTGTCCGTGGGCTGGCAGCGCAATATGGATTACCCTATGAGGAATGCACCCTACAGATGGCAGCGCAGGACGGCGCGTTCGAGGCAGATGCCAGAGAGGCGCGCCTACGCTTCTATGCCCGCATCGCGCGACAGCGGGGCGTACAGCACGTCGCGCTCGGTCACCATGCAGATGACCAGGCAGAGACCATCCTCATGCAGCTCTGCCGAGGTAGCGCCAGCGCGCATGGGATGCAGGAACTGACCGAGCTGACAGACTACGGCATTACGCTCTGGCGTCCGCTCCTGAGGATGCGTAAGGCAGAGATCGTAGCGTGGATGCAGGCGCGCGACCTATCCTGGCACGAGGACGCCAGTAACCAGCAACCCATCGCAGTGCGTAACCGCATACGCCACGAGGTCATGCCCCTCCTCTGCGACATCTTCTCACGCGATGTCGCCCCACTCATAGGGCGGCAGGTCTCTACCGCAGAGAGCGAGATCGACGAACTCCTGCCCCTCATCCCGTGGCGCGACCCACAGGGCCGCCTATTCCTCCCCCGGGTCCGCGCACTATCACCAGCACTACAGGCACGCGTGCTCCTACACTATTTACGCGAGGAAGGCGTGCAGGAGGTCAGCACCGCTAAGCTCACCGAGAGCCTAAGCCTCCTCACCGACCCCACACGCTGGAAGGTCAACCTCCCCGGAGACCGCCACCTCCGCCGCAAGGAACAACGCCTCATCGTAGAGTGAGTAAAAAAAAGTAATCGAGAGAGCTTGACATCTCCCTCATATGCACTGAAACATTCTCCTCCACACAACACCAAGCTCGGGTGGCGGAATTGGTAGACGCGCCAGACTAAGGATCTGGTGCCCATTGCGGGCGTGGGGGTTCGACTCCCCCCTCGAGCACCATTAAAGGATCAGCATTCGCTGATCCTTTTTTTGTTTCTCTGTCAGAAGCACGCTCCGCGACGCAGAGAGACCTGGTGTCCCCTCTCCCCCTTTCATTATGCCAGAGTTCTTAGACCCGACTACCTTTTACCAGTGCGACCGCTGCACAGCGTGCTGCCGCTGGCCTGGTGATGTGCGTATTACAGATGCAGAGGTCGCTCAGATCGCCGCCTTCCTCGAACTTACAGAGCAGGAGTTTATCGAGCAGCATACCCGCATTAACACCGCGCGTAATGGGCTCTCTATTCTGGAGAACCCAGATCACTCCTGCAGCATGCTGGTGAATGGGGGCTGCCGTATCCAGGGAGCCAAGCCTGAGCAATGCAAGGGCTTCCCCAACACCTGGAACTTCCCCGGCTGGCGTAAAATCTGCCATGCTAAGCCCATCCCCATCGATCAAGCACGCGCCCAAGGACTATGTGAGTGATCCCAGGGCAGTTAGGAAAACCACAATACGAAGGATAGCCCCCACCTGATCGGTGCAATGACAGATGGCACTACCCGAAAGTTTTCTGTTAGTATTTTTGCCCGCTGATTGCTCAGATAGACGCAGATAGACGCAGATTACAAAAATCGCTAGAACAGACAGGAAATTACTGTCCTAGTGGGGAATCCAACGTAGGGTTTGTGGTTCTATTCAGATGGTATCTGTCGCGCTTGTGCTGCGGGCTGCCCCCTCACACTAGATCCTGCTTGCCATGAACAACGAAGTCAGAGAGGAAAAGGCACGCCACCAACTGGAGACTAAAAAGGGAGCTGGTTTCTCGCAGAAACCTTGATTCTAAAGCTTTTAGGACGAACAAGCTGAACTTGAGCCTTTAGCCTGAGGGCTTCGTCAGTCCGGTAGGCTAGGATCCCGATCCAATCCTCCCTGCCTTCCTAACCCTCAGACTAAATGCTCTGCGCCAGTCCGTCATTTTAAATG
>CAYWAG010000161.1:0-4795 GCA_964455925.1 uncultured Verrucomicrobiales bacterium
TATCCATGTTTTTCATGACTACGATCTCTGCGTTCTTCAACCTTAAGCTCCCCCGGTAGGAGAGAGCTTTGATCTTCGGATCGTTGTTTGATCGAGCTTTGGCATAATACTCCCCTCCGCCCCCCTTTAACAAAACGTGCCCGAGACCAGCGTGTTTTACCGGTGGAATTCTGAAGGACAAGTCAGTAGGGTTTCCAAGAGCGGCCTCGAGAAAGGACAGAAGCCGTGTTTTCCCGGTGCCGTTTTCCCCGGTGATCAGGTGAATCTCCGCTCCTTCTGTCGAATCTTCAACTGGAGGGAACTCAATCCCCCCTTTTTTAAATGGGGGAAAAGTGTCAAAATCGACTGATCGGATTCTTACGCTCATGTGGACAAGTAAGGAGAAAAAAGCACGATTTCGCAAGAATTTCCTCTCTTTTCTTTCGTAGGAATTTTACTGACTTCTCCTTTACGCGCGTCTGATTACTTGCCACTCTCAGCGGTATTATGAAGTTGTTTCTGTGCACATTGAGCCTCATGCTCGCCTTAATGGCAGAGCAGTTACCTGATACCTTCACCCCTCTGACCGAGGGGCAATCTCCTGCGACGCACCCGCATGCGCTCTGGCATGGGTGGGATCCTAAGGCAGAGCCACTAGAGACAGAGGTTCTCCATGAATGGGAGGAAGAGGGCGTGGTGCTGCAGGTCGTGCGCTTTCGGGTCGGAGTCGCTGGCGGTAGGCGGATGATGGTAGCGGCAGTCTATGGTTACCCGAAGGGGCAGCGGTCGTTGCCTGGGCTGGTGAATGTGCACGGCGGAGGACAATACGCTGACTACCGCGCCTGTCTCACTAACGCTAAGCGGGGCTATGCCACGGTCGCCCTCGCCTGGGCAGGACGCATCGCCGCCCCGGATTACCGCGTAGATGCTGCGGGCGTAAAGCTGTTCTGGGAGGGGAAGACGGATCACCCACAGTACCGCGTCACCACCGATTGGGGCGGGATCGATGCCTATCATGCTCCTAGTCGGTACGGAAAGGATAAGATTCGCAATATCAGCCCTACCGACTGGACGCTCGACCAAGTGGAGTCCCCGCGCAACAGCTCGTGGTTCCTCTACACCATGGCGGCGCGCCGTGCCCTGACCTTTCTAGAGGAGCAGCGCAATGTTGTCGATGCCGGTAAGCTCGGCATCTATGGGCACTCTATGGGAGGAAAGATCACCGTCCTCACCGCCGGCAGTGACTCCCGCGTAAAGGCAGCGGTACCATCCTGCGGGGGAGTAAGTGATCGTTATAATGACTCTGCCCTGTTCCAAGGCACGATCGCCGATCTTCCTTACCTCAAGAGTCTGAAGTGCCCTACGCTGTTCCTGAATCCGGTCAACGACTTCCATGCCAACTTCCAGGACTTTGCGACTGTGCCGGACGAGGTCACGAAGGCGGAGTGGCGCTTTAGCTTCTCCCCGCAGCTCAGCCATCGGGACGTGCCGTCACACTCCGTGGCGACGCAGGTGTGGATGGATCATAACCTGAAGTTCGACTACCTCACACCGGAGACCCCACAGACCGAGGTGCGCCTAGCCCACGGTGCGGCTCCATCTGTGATCGTCACACCAGACCTCGCTAAGCCCGTAGCGGCAGTAGATGTCTACTTTACCCAGCAGGGTAAGCTCGGCGCGCGTCAACGTGATCCGCATCGCTACGATCGCTACTGGCACCATGCCCGTGCGATCCTAAAGGATGGTCAGTGGACCGCTACCCTCCCCATCGCCAGCACAGATCGCCCTCTGTGGATCTATGCGAACGTCAGCTATGCCCTCCCGGCAGAGATCTCAGGCGCAGGGTATTACTATAACTCCTACACCGCGCAGACTGTCACCCTCTCCTCGCGTCCCGCTCTCTGCACCGCGCAGGACCTGCAGGAGCAAGGCGTGGTAGCGACTCTCCGCCAGCACGCTACCCTAGAGCGCTTTAATGCCGGATGGGATAAGCGCTGGTTCCCTACGAATGCGAACTCCTGGCAGGTTTCTACCCACATGCTCTCAGACCCTCACTTTGCGCCACCTACCGCACAGTCCACTCTCGCGCTCCGCTTAAAGGCGCAGGAGGAGAACCTGCTCGCTGTCTCGCTGGGAGGCTACCATGCCGAGTATGAGGTCCAGGCCGGTGAGAACACGCTCCTCATGCAACCTGCGGACTTTAAGTCGCCAGAGCAGGAGCTGCTCGCCGACTTTAGTGCCCTCAGCACCCTCACGCTCAGTGACCGCACGCGAGTGAAGGCTAAGGACGGCTCCTCCCAGCTTATCGGCAAGAGCTGGAAAGGGGAGGCACCAGTCTGGAAGTCTCTTTCATGGAGCGCTGAGAGCACCGAGGGAGCCACTCCCGATTCCTCTTCAGCCCCCGACTACCGCTGGACGACCGATCACATGCACGTCGGCGTCCGCTGGCAACCCTTTGGCGGAATGCCAGAGTGTAATGCCTATGACTACTTCGAGCGTGATGTCATCTCACAGGACTCCAGTTACGCCCAGTTCTGGATCTCCTGGCCCGCTATCGAGCCCTCAGAGGCACACACAGACTACGCCAAGCATGCCACTAGCGAGCTAAAGGCGATCGCCAACGCCATCGACCTCTGTAAAGCCGGCGGGAAGAAGGTCGAGCTCGTCTTCTACCACGTCCCCGCCTGGGCCTCTGCCAGCGGCATCGGCGGCGGCGAGCGACCAAAGGAAGGCTACTTCCCCGACTTCATGACTCGCATCGCCACTTACTTTAAGGGGCGCGTCGATGCCTACCAGCTCTCGCACGAGGCAAACCTCGAGCACATGCTCGCCGATACCGACATCGACTACCTCATCGACGAGATCTTTATTAAGGGTGCCAAGGCCATTCGCGCCGTCTATGGCGACGAGCCTGTGCTCGTCTCCACTTCGGGTTGCTCGCCTTGTGAGGGCTGCCCCGCGATCGGCGGTCTCGACTCCCCCATTGGCGGTGCCGCCGTCAGCAGCTACTATGATCACCTCGTTGCCAGTGACGAGCTTCTCAGCCTTGTCGATGCCCTGAACATGAATGTCTCCGACCAAAACGATGGCTCCGGCGGCATGGACGGCACCTTCCTCCCCTCCACCTGGGGGAACTACGACCTCGTGCGCAGCAAGCTCGACGCCGCTGGTCACCCACACATCCCCGTCATCTCCTCGGAGTCCTGGATCACCTGGGACCACCTCTCGCAAGCCACCGACGTAAATGCCGATGGGGTAAAGAACGAGCAAGACGCCTACCAAAAGACGGTCACCATCATGGGCCAATGCCTCAGCCGAGGCCTAAACACCATGAATCTCCCCTGGGCTGATAACTCCAGCAGCTGGGCCATGGGGCTGACCAAACGCGTGGACTACAACGGACGCGTGCACACCCTGCGCCCTGAGTTCACCTATCCTGCCCTCGATGGCGGTCCCGATGTCGTCACGCGTAAGCTCTCGCTCTATGGTGGGGACGATGCCTTCCAGATCCGGCTCGGCTCTGGGGAGAACTACACAGCGGAGAACTACGCCGTCCCAGGCGACCCGAACCACCTACACTACTACATCTGGCGCTGGTACGCCCAGATCGCCGGAGGCTCAGACGAGGTCATCCGCCACGCCATCGCAGGCGAATACGGCAACGACATCGCCGTCATTGGCAAAGGGTTCACCGGGCACGAGCGCTACCGCATCAGCTCCTATAACCGCACTCAGAAGCAGTTTAACGTCCTCCTCTACGCCTCTGGTGCTGCAGGCACAGCGGGGAACTACACTAAGCTCACCATCCCCGCCCGCATCCAAACCGGCCGCCACTACCACACCGACCACTCCGCCATCGACTTCCGAGGCGAAGGCCTAAAGGACGGCGAACAGTTCACCGCCACCATCGAGACCAAGCGCATCTGCGATCAAACCGGGCAAGACCTAGACCTCCGTATTACCAAGGCACATGGCACCGTCAAAGACGGCTACATCTCCTTTACCATGCACCCCCTCCTCCCCTTTACGAAGATTACCATCGAGTAAGCGGGGCGGTAGGGTTCTCTCGCCGAGAGTACCAGTCGACCAGTGCACACCTCCGCACAGGGTGCGCTGCAATCATCGCAAAAAGAACAACCCTTCATAAAAATGAAAGCCATCACCCTAGCTCTAATCACCGGACTCATTGTAGGTTGCTCAGACACAGATGTAGAAACGCATCGCGAAATAAAAATTGAAAACCTAGGGGTAAATCAGCTAGGCTTCAAAGCAGTTCTACACAGACTCAAAGCGCAAACAGGACCAGACAGTGCCGCAATAATACGAACCGAAATCACCAACAATGATACGAATGCCCACAGCGTTCAGGATCAACTTTTCTACAGCTCCTCTGGTGAAATAACAGCCTACCTCGCAATAATCCCCCAGCACAGATGGAAGGCTATTGATGATAAAACCTTCACCAAAAACCCTTCACTGAAGCAGTGGACAATACAACTCGGAGATGTTGATGCCATATTACCATCTGCAACGGTAACGAGTAGCGCGCTGCTCGATGACTCCTACACAATGTATTTCACAACATCCGAGGACTGGACCAGCTCTAACAACACCAGAGCGAAAGACATTACCCTAAAATTCTCTATGGAAATCATCTCACTGCCAGAAGCACAGGAGCGTTACGAAAACGTAAAACACAAAGGAGATGAGTGGAATTACACCGTATTCCGAAAGTAGGTTAACTATCCAGGTAGGGGCAGAAACAGCACCTTCACATCTCTAAGGCATATTTTGATTTGGCGCCTCTCGCTAATTT
>CAYWAG010000162.1:0-4792 GCA_964455925.1 uncultured Verrucomicrobiales bacterium
CGGGCAGGGTCGCACGGGACGCCGCCCAACAAGCCTGGTGGGTACCGCAAGACCCCGCCCAACCCGCGCTCCCTCTCGCAGGATCTGTGATGGAACTCGCCTATGGGCTCGAATATAAATCCGCCGTCGGCATCTGGAATGGTTTCCAGCTCCAGATGCTTGCTGCACAAAGCCAACTCGGGAGGATTTCTTTTGTCCACTAATCTAGAAACTATCATCACGCGAGCGAAAGGAAAGTGGCTCATGGGAGGCTCTGCCCTCCCTACAGCCACGGAACTCGAACCGCTCATCGGAACGGAAGCAGACGCCGAACTCAAACTCCTGAGTACGGTCAGCCATGCCCTCAGGGTAGGCTACCAGCCCACGCCCCCTGCTACCTTAGAGCATACCGCGCTCTTACCCACCCTAGAGCTCCCTCCTCTCCCAGAGAAGCACCGCTTCCACTTTCGCCAAGCCCTTAAGCATACGCAGACCCAGCATAATCATGGTGAGCAGCTCATCACCCTCCTCGCCAGCAGGGGCTTTACCCCACACCCTCTAGACTGGCTACCCAGCTCAGCGGGGCTACAGCTCCCTGCGGTCTTCACTCCGTGGTTACAGTGGCTCGAGACCGGCACGCACCAGAGCGATCAGCAGGAACTCTCCGCCCAAACCTGGGAGGACTTCTACCCCGCGCAGAGGCTACACGCCCTCCGCGAAATGCGGTTCCACACCCCGGCAACCGCTCTCGACCTCATCCAGCAATGCGCAGCCGCCGAACCTGCAGACAAACGCCTCCCCATCATCGAGACCCTCTCCATTAACCTCTCGGAGGCCGACGCCCCATACCTAGAGAGCCTGCAGAAAGACCGCTCCCAAAAGGTCAAAAGCACCGCCGTCCGCTTCCTCTCCAGACTAGGACAGGTCGCCTATAAGCAGGAGGATATAGAAGAACTCGCCGACTTCTTCACGATTCAGAGAAAGCCCCTCGGGACGCGCATAACACTCCGCCCGCTCAAAACCAATGCTCAGAAAAACCGCCGCCGAACCCTCTGCGAGTCCGTCTCCTTAGCCGCGCTCGCCCAGCACCTCCAGATCGACGAGGCTAAGCTCCTAAAGTACTGGACGCCTAAGGATGCCGAGGGGAACGAAGCCTTGCTCACCCTCATCGCCCTCACGGGGACACCACAGCAGGCCTACACCGCTCTGCACAAAGTCGTCGCTGAGGATGTATCTACACTCTCCCTTACCAGCCTCACCGCCCTCTCCCAGAGACTCTCCAGAGAAGAGCGCACCGAAGCCGCAGAACACATTCTCAGCCAGAAAGGGAATGAGAAATCCCGCACCACCACCCTAGAGCTCGCCCTTGCCTGCCTCGACCAAGATCTAGGTTGCATCAGCTGGCACACCATCAAAGCCAACCTCGACTACAAAGACCTCCTAAAAGCGCTCAAAAAAGAAGGCAACAAAGACAACTGGCACATCAACACCACCATTGACGCCCTCGCCCTCCTCGCCACTGCCGACGCCGCCCAACACATCACCAACAACCTCCTCCAACATGGACTCATGGAAATGGACCCCAGGCTCACCACCCTACGCCTCAACCGCCTACTCACCTCGACATAGAGCCTGTCACCTCTGCGTATTGTGCAGTCACGGTGATATTGAAGCCCAGTGGGAGGTGTGACGCTAGTAACAGACCCGGTAGGGTTCTCTCGCCGAGAGAACCGGTCGACCAGTGCACATCGCAACACAGGGCGCGCTGCGACGAAGCTCTCCACTCCCATCATCCTTAATTCCGCAGTTAGGAAAACCACAGAGGCACAATACAAGCGATAGCGCAGGACTCCGTTCAATACAACACACCCTCAGCTTCTGCTGCTAATCTCAGCTTTTTATCAAGCGTCGCAAGACGCCCCCCTTTCTCTAAGGCAAGTCCCAAATATGTTGCATCGTAAAACGAAAGCTCGTGGTGAAGGGCGAGTTTACTGATCCGAGCAAGCCCGCTAAGTGAGGGAAAGGACTGTACCGTGAACGGGATCTTCTGGACAACCTCTAAAGCCGTAAGGTGCTCTGCAGGCGTAAGCCTCCCCCGCTGCTCGCATACTAACATCGTATTCCCAAATTCTGTAAGCCACAATGCAGGAACCATCAGCGCATAGCCGTGAACGCCAGAATCACGAAATAGCGTCTCCACTGGTTGCGAATCCTCATCAGGTAGAAAGAGCGAGACAAGGTAGGAATTATCAACAACGACTACCATTTGTGCCCTTCATGTGCGAGTTCACTCCAAGACTCGCCTTCTTCTAAAGCGACACCTTGAGATGTAAGGCCGCTGCGAAACTCTTTAGCCTGTGAGAGAAATGCTTCGATCTTATCCGCAGAGGTTTTCTCGTAAGGGACCACTCGCACCACTGGTAAGCCACGCTTCGTGATGATAATCTCCTCCCCCTGAGAAGCACGCTCAATCATCTCAGAAAAGTGGCTCTTGGCTTCGACTGATGCTAAAGTGGTCATAGATGTGACTACATTAACCTCGATAGTTGATGAGGTCAAACCTTATTGCCTATCCCTCATTCAACAAAAGATTCAGATACCGCTTGTGGACGAAGAGCTTTTCGCGGCCAACCTTTTCCTCGGCGAGGAGGCCGTGTTGGACGAGCTGCTTCAGGTAGGCTGAGGCAGATTGGCGTTGGGCGATGCCGGCATTGACGAGATCTGAGATTCGGCAATATGGAGCGTGGAAGAGCACATCGATGAGTTCGGCTGAGTAAAAACCAGGGAAATTCTCACGAAGGTCTTTCTTCACTTCGGTTCGGAGGCTGCGAATCTCTTGGATCTTATCGTAGGTCCAGTCGGCTGCTTCTTGAATCGTCTCTAGCATATAGAGCACCCACTGCTCCCAAGCGCCGTCAGAGGTGACGCGGTTCAGGTTTCGGTAGTAGTCCTCCTTACGCCGAATAATGCTCCCGCTATGGTAGAGAATAGGGAGTGAGAGAAGACCGCTGGAGACCATTTGGAGGAGGTTCAGAACCCGCCCCGTTCTACCATTCCCATCGGTAAAGGGGTCGATCGCCTCAAACTGGTAGTGCGATAGCGCAATGACAACCAACGGGTCATAATCCGCGAGTTCACCGTGGATAAACCGCTCCCAGTTACCCAGCTTTTGCCGAATGCATTCCTCGCCAACAGGAGGGGTATAGATGACTTCCCCCTTCCGCTCATTCCGAAGCGTAGTGCCTGGCACAGCGCGAACCTTCATTTCGCAACTCTTAATCACGGTGCAGATGAGCTCGGCAGTGGCCGTGCTAAGAGGACGCTCAGACATGCTCTCGAACCCCGCATAGAGAGCGGCACGATAGCTCATCGCCTCCTTGGTCGCCGGATCAGCGGCATGACCTTCCATCAGCGAACTCTTAAACATGGCGTCAGTAGTGGTCACAATGTTCTCGATCTCAGAACTCGCACGTGCCTCTAGCAGTGGTAGAATATTGATTAACAGCGCAGGATTCGGTAAATGTTCTACGCATTGATTAATCCGCTCCACCGCTGTCCGTGACTTCACACATTGCTTCAGCACGGCCTTCGTCTCGATCTCTCCAGCTGGAGGAAGGGCGGGCAATTCATTATAAGGCTGTTCAGGATCCCATGACATGTCGATAAAATGCCGTTTCATCGACACGTTGGAACAATATGTCGATGCCATCGACATGTCAACGAAACATGTCGATGAAATGCGATTTTATCGACATATCCTCCGTGATTCAAAGTCGAAACGCATTGTAGAAATTCACAGTTCCATGGCTGACACCCCGGTAGGGTTCTCTCGCCGAGAGAACCGGTCGACCAGTGCACATCGCAGCACAGGGCGCGCTGCGACGAAACTCTCCACTCACATCAACAGAGCTTACCAACGGACTAGCCCACGCTCCAATAGCAGGAAAAGCGGAACGGGGACTTCTGTCCCCGCGATCCCACGCAAGACTTCGTTCCCCCCTTCAGGGTTACCACCACCCTCACAGGCGGTGGGGTAGACCTCGTCGCACTAAATGGCCCAACGGGCTTACGCTTGTTAGCGAAGCCTGTAGCGTAGCGGAGGGCTGGTAAGCTCATGCCAACAAACCCTGTCCCCCGACGGGGGACCGCAGGTGTTGGGTGTATGCGCGCTCCAGAAATCGCTTGCTCCTCAGCGTGATTTAATACTATTCTGAAAAAAATGAGAGCTATTCTTCTATTAGGTAAAGAAAACCAAGATCGCTTGGAAGTTTTCTCGAGTTATTGGGGCGGTAGTGAAGAGGTCAAGTTTAATGATGAAATCATTTATAAAAAGAAAAGAAAGATCCCAATTTGGTTTACTCAAAAAATCGAATTAGAATTAAAAGGTGTTGAGAATTACCGATTAAGTTTGGATTACAACTGCCTAATAATGAAATCCAAGCTATTTATCGATGGTAAACTCTACAAAGACTGCCTCTTCCCACAGATGATTGCATACAATGCTTTACTGATCGCAATCCTCACTCTGATATTATCATAAAAATCAACCTGAAATCAAATCTCGACCTGCAGGTATTGGGCGTTGCCTAATACAGGGATCCCACGAAGCATTTCAACACTTGCGCCACCATATGGTTCTGTCTTCTCAGACATTAAGTGTGAGATATTCTACCCGCATAATCACACGGTTATGTGTCCAACTCAAAAAGCTACGCAGTGCGTAGCTTTTTGCACATCAGGATAAGTAGAGCCTGCTGAAAAAGCAGGCTCTATATAAACTCGCCCCTTCACCCTACTCGGGCATAGCTAATGC
>CAYWAG010000163.1:0-4779 GCA_964455925.1 uncultured Verrucomicrobiales bacterium
AAAAAAGAGAGGAACGCAAACCTGCATGGGAGTGCATCATCGTATTACGTGCCACGCGAGCATATTAGAGTGAACCAGAATAGTCACAGAGCAAGAGTTCACAGAATTAACGCCTACTCGCCCTGTTGCACCTACGCTTTCCTTAAAGCAAGCTACAAGAGACCTCGCTTTGATCATGTAATCAGCCCAGTCCATTTTAGCGCAATTTAGCGTCTTTCGCGGTTAACCACTCCTTCAGCCCCACCTGAATAGTTCCAATAATCCAGCTTATTGGAACTTTTTGGCGACATCGCTTAGGGCGTAGTGCGTCATCGTAGGGCTACCGCTAGCTGTGCAGTAGGGGAGGTCACAGCGCATCAGTGCCTCTAGTAGGGGGGTAGCTGCGCCTAGCGATAGGGGCTGGAGCTTGGCGGACTGTGCCGCGATGGTGATGAACAGTTGCTCTAGGGCTTGTGCGCGGGCCGCCGCCGAGCGCGGGGGGCTGGAGCTACGTTCCAGCTGGTCGATGACGCCTAGTAGGAAGTGCTCCGCATCGCCAGACTCCGTGATGTCCAGCAGGGTTGGGAGGGACTGCACCTGGTAGGTGTTCCCGCCAAAGCAGGAGATCTCGACCCCTAGCTCGTGGAGGGTAGCCAGATGGTGCTTCAGGGTGATCTGGTCATGGGGATCTAGCTCTAATAGGAGGGGCAGCAGTAGGCTCTGCGAGCTTAGGCTGTTCTCCTGGTAGGCGCGCTTAAGCTCCTCGTAACAGACCCGAGCACGGGCGGCGATGGGGTCTAGGATCACCAGCCCAGTCTCATCCTGTAGGAGCCAGTAGCGCTCATGCAGTGCCCCAATAACGGTGAATCCAGGGGCACCCGTCGCGGTCGTCCCTGCTGGTGGGGTGGTGGCATCTGCGGGTGCTCCCGTCGCCGTTAGTGGCATCTCTTGCTGGTCTGGGGTGCTCCATTGCTGGGTGAGCTGGAAGTCTGGAGCCACGGCGGCGGGCGGCACTGCTGGTGAGGTAGTGGGCTCCTCCCCCTCAGGCGTGGCAGGGGCGCTCTCCGCCTGAGGGGCGGCGCTGGCTGGAGGGACAGATGCGGTGGGCGCGGCGTCCGACGGGGTGTCCGCCGTCTGGAGGAAGGTGGGCGGGGCAGTAGGGGGACGCCTTTGCGGTGACAGTGCAGAGGCGATCGCCTCTGACAGGCAGTGCTTAATCTCGCTGGGACGGGCGAACCGAACCTCGCGCTTAGCCGGGTGGACATTCACATCGATGTGCTCCGGCGGCATGGTGATCCAGAGCCATACTACAGGAAACTGCCCGGGCTGGATCTGCCCCTGGTAGCCATCGCGGATCGCCGCCTTGATCACGGGATCGTCAATGGGGCGGTTGTTGATAAAGACGGTTTGGGAGCGGCTGGTGCCACGGGCGAGTCTGCCAGGTAGCAGGTATCCCTCCACGGCGACGGCATTCAGCTGGTAGCTGGGCACCTCACGGAGCTGGGCGAGGGTTTGGTGTCCTGTGATGTCTGCGATGCGGGTGCGTCGGTCGGTCGACGGCTTCAGATCCCACAGGACTCGTCCGTTATTCTTAAAGGTATAGCGCACATGAGCGTTCCCTAGGGCTGACAGCCGCACCACGTGCTCTAGGTGGGCGTATTCGGTGGACTCACTCTTTAGGAACTTACGGCGAGCAGGGATGTTATAGAACAGATCCTTCACCTCGATCGTCGTGCCCGCCGCCCGTGCTGCCTCCCCTACATTTAAGACCGTTCCGCCCTCTACCGTGACCTCCGTAGCGGGACTGCTGGGGTCGTCGTTCGTGGTTAGGCGAAAGCGCGCCACAGAGGCGATGGAGGGCAGAGCCTCGCCACGGAACCCATGCGTTAGGATAGCGGTGAGTCCATCCGCGTCCTGGAGCTTAGAGGTAGCATGGCGCTCCAGGCACAGCAAGGCGTTCTCGCGATCCATCCCATGCCCGTTATCAGTGACCTTTAGCAGGGCTACCCCGCCTTTCCGCACCTCCACCTCAATGTGCGTCGCCTGCGCATCCAGCGAGTTCTCGATCAGCTCCTTTAGCACAGATGCAGGACGCTCAACGACCTCACCAGCGGCGACTTGGCTAGCGAGAGTATCAGGGAGAACAGCAATGCGTGGCATAAGAGACGCGCACCTTAACAGCTAGCCCCCTGATCTCAACCCTTTTATTTTCTGCTCTACAGCGAGAAACTTCTTGCGCTTTTAACTCGATGCTTCAATACCACGCACAATATGAGTGCTTTTGTCTTAAAACTAGGTGGCCCGACGCAGGTCAAGAATGACATCCTATCCGGTATTACGGTTGCTCTGCTCTTAGTGCCAGAGGCGATCGCTTTCTCCTTTATTGCAGGAGTGAACCCCATGATTGGTCTTTGGTCGGCTGTTTTTGTCGGGATTATTACGGCTGCCTTTGGCGGACGTCCGGGAATGATCTGTGGTGCGACGGGTGCCATCGCGCTGGTCGCGGCTAAGGCCTTTAAGATTGGTAAAGAAGAGGGATCCTCCGTATTAAGTGCGGGGGGAGACCTCGGAGGCATAACGGCAGATGCGCTGGGGCTACAATACCTCGTGGCGGCTCTCCTCTTTGCCGGGCTGATCCAAGTCCTGGTAGGGGTTACGAAGCTAGGGCGCTACGTGCGGCTGATCCCACATCCGGTGATGATGGGGTTTGTGAACGGCCTCGCCATCCTCATTGCCCTGGGGCAAGGGCTGTTCTTTAAGTCTGTCGTGACTGGGAACGCCGAGGGGGATAAGTGGCTGCCTGAGGGGCAACTCTGGATCATGATCGGGCTAGTCGTCCTCACGATGGCGATCATCTACTTCCTGCCTAAGCTCACTAAGGCCGTGCCTGCTAGCCTCGTGGCGATCCTGGCAGTCTTTGGGATCACCTTCTTCCTCGACGGCTCCCGTGACATCAGCGACATCCTCATCATGCTCACGGGCGAGGCTAAGATCGACAGCTCGCTCCCCTCCTTTACAGATCTCTCCCTCGTCCCCTGGACGGACTGGAGCTTCTACCAAGCGATCCTCCCCATCTCCCTCACCATCGCCATGGTGGGGTTGATCGAGTCCTTACTCACCCTCCAGCTGATCGATGAGATCACCGAGACACGCGGTCAAGGGAACCGTGAGTGTGTCGCGCAGGGCGCGGCGAACATTCTCTCTGGCCTCTTCGGTGGTATGGGTGGCTGTGCCACCATTGGGCAATCGCTGATCAATATGAAGAACGGCGGGCGCGGGCGTCTCTCTGGCATTATGGGGGCACTGACCCTCTTTATCCTCATCCTCTTTTGGGCCGAGGTTATCATGAAGATCCCTGTGCCGGCTCTAGTGGGGGTTATGTTTATGATTGTTATCAGCACCTTCTCCTGGACGACCTTTAAGGCCATCGGGAAGATCAGCTTTGCGGAGATCCTCGTGATCGTGGCTGTGACCGCAGTCACCGTAGTGCTCCATAACCTAGCTCTCGCCGTCCTCGTAGGGGTGCTGCTCTCTGCACTCATCTATGCCGTTAAGAGCTCTCGTCACGTGCGTGTCACACTCCATAAGGATACCCCTGATGAGCGTATCTATGGGGTCGAGGGCATGCTCTACTTCGCCTCTGTTCCTGAGTTTACCGATAAGTTCCAGGCGCGCTCTGACGTGCAGAGCATTATCATCGACTTTGAGAAGGCCCGCGTCTGTGACTACACAGCCCTAGAGGCGATCAATGCGCTAGAAACCCGCTACCGCAGTGCTGGTAAGAGCCTGAAGCTCCGCCACCTCAGTGCGGACTGCCGCCGCGCGCTAGAGCAAGCCGGTAGCCTCGTGGACATCGAGGTCCTCCCAGATGACCCGACCTACTCTGTCGCCCGCCTTTCTGGTGAGCACAGCAAGCCAGTCTAACGGACATTACCGCAACGATTGTGTCATGCCCTTCTTTGGGCATGAACGCCAAAAAGTAAGCCCCCATGTATACTCTACTCGGGGGCTTTCCCTTTATCAGGGATCAACGGAGCACCCTACTTAGCGGAACGGGGACTTTAGTCCCCGCGATCCACGCAGAGCTTCTCCTTACATTGAGGCTCGTAACTTCTTCGCACTCCTCCGTCTTTAGATGCGATCGGGGAATGGATTTGGCACTGACTGTTCATCAGACTTTCCTTGATCCTAGGCAGAGGTAAGAGTTCCGATCCGATCAAGTGTCTCGTCAGCATAGCCGTAGATCCGAATATCATAAAGCGTCAGGAGGAGCCTTTAACCTCCCCGATAAGGTGAATGTGACCACGCTCTTTCACTCTACTCGGGCATAGCTAGTGCTATGCGCTCCGGATGGCTGCGCCACCATGTGAGCAAAACGAATCCGGAGCGCACAGCACTAGCTGTGCCCGCCCCCACAGGGCGCAGTTGCGGGAGCACTGCTATTTTAGGAGGAGTTCCAGTGCAGAAGCTTCCTTCTCTAGACCACACGGTGGAAGCCTGAGAATAAGTCCAGCATGGATCTTATAGCGCAACAAAATCCCCTTTGATGTATCCTTGAAATAGACGGTTTGTTTAGGAGCCTTTTCGCTGTGTGCAATCCACGTTCCTAAGGTAGATCCGCGTTCGAAGAAACTGAATCCTTCGTAGTCTTTCCCACCTCCTTCGATACCAAAAAAGTCGTGTATTATGCGATAGGTTTCACCGATATCTTTTGTCGAGTGCAAAAGATATTCATCAATCCATCCGCTAATCGAAAGACCTTTGAACTGTGATATTATTTCCATAAGTAGAGACTATTAA
>CAYWAG010000164.1:0-4760 GCA_964455925.1 uncultured Verrucomicrobiales bacterium
AGCTGGCCGAGCATAAGAAAGCAACAAACCTTGCTCCTACGTCCCAATAGATCTAAATTCTGTGACATAATGCGATTCGAGATCCCCAAAGAACACCGAAAGACACCTGAGGCAAAAGAACTAATTCGCCTCGATAAGGAGTTCTCCAAGGCTTGTGCTCGAGAAGCACGCGCGTTGAAGCGGAATCTATTGAACAAAGATCCAGATGCTTTCTTACGGTTGTCAAAGCGAACTCAAGAATTGCTACAACAGCTTCAGAACGCGCAGAAGGACTATGATAAGCGCACAGGCGAACCCAAACCTGTAAAACTAGCCGATTCTGTTCAGAGCCGTATTCGGGAGACTTTCGACGAAGCGTCTTGGGTTAAGGTCGAACAAGATCTGGCCAAGACACTGGCGTATATGAAGCGAAGTGGCTGGAGTGACCCACGCATTCAAGAATCAATTTTTATCGTAGCGAAGGGTGATACGGATGCGTTTAGCCAAGCCTGTGAGTTGGCTAAACAAGATTATCGAGATTTGCTTCTAGTAGCGCAGTTTATAAGTAAAAAGACATAGCTCCGAGCTATCCCTGCGTCTTTGAGGAGAGGAGACTCGTCGCTACGCCCCCATAGTAGGGTTTCCTCGCCGAGGGAACCGCGTAACCCTACCGTCCCCCCCCTCCACTCACATAAGCTGAGCTTTACTCCTGATCGAAAAAACTCTACTTTCTTCCCTTAAATGAAGTTTTCCAAGTCACAATTCATTCGCGAGCGATGCCTCAACCTAATTCGTGAGGCTTCTATGCACGAAGACTCCTGGGAGTTAACCCTGCTAGATCAATGTCATGCCCCCATTGCTTCTAGGCTTTCTCTAGGCGAAGACGAGTTCCCTCTAGTTTCGTTCTATGCAGCTAAAGAAGATTGGACTCTCCACACAACGCATCGCCTGATTAGCGAAGTGTCAGGCAAACGGAGCGAGATCTCACAACCAGATTATGGAAAGACAAACTTCGGTAAATTTAAACAAAACCTAGATTCGCCTCAGGTAATGAAGGCCACCATCCAGTGTCAGGGAGGTTCTAGGGTGTTTCTTTACGAATCCGGATACGCTTCGATGGCACCGATTCACTACTTCAAGTTTTGGAGCCTCAAGTGGCCTGCTTGGAAAGAGACCTACCGCCTTGAACATCAACTAGCAGAGCAAGTCGTGGATGCTAAATTACATTCACATGATGAGTCGGGAAACGACTAAACATTTAGTAAATTACACTGAATCGTAAACTTTTCATGATACCCTCTCTCGACTTTACTCGGGCAAAGCTGGGGATTCGTGTTCCGGATGGCTGCGCCACCAATGAATAGCCCATAGAGGCGAAAGCGTTTACGATCTGCACTGGTTTGGTCACTGGTGGCTATATGAGGTGGGGGACTCGTCGCAGTGCGCCCTGTGGGAGACCTGCTACAAGGGTCGACCGGTTCTCTCAGCGAGAGAACCCTACCGCACGCACCCTCATCCAGAGCATCATAGAGCCATCTCATTTTTTCGGTTGCCACTGTTGCTCTGGAATCCATCGTAATCCAGAGACTTCTTGGCTGATCACTGGGAGGAGAAAATCTGCGAGAGACTTGATGACTCCCTGCAAGTCTTGATCTGGTAAATTATTCTTTCTCAGGAAGGATTTCCACTGCGTTAGTTTCTGTGTATCTCGACTAAACTCTACCGTTAAGGCGAGTGGAGCACTGATAGGTAAAGGTGTAGCCCGTCGCTCAAAGGTATTCACGACCGCCTGCATAAGGGTGTCACCCTCAAAGTTCTCATGAGATAGGAGCCAATGGAGATCATAATGATTTAAACTAGAGCATCAACATACGGTCGAATCACGCTCGTAACACGTTGTATCTTAGCATAGTCCATGATGTCCTGAGCTCTTACCTCTCTTTTTAGAACATCCTTAAGCGCCTCTAGACAAACGTCCAGTCCCACACGGTTACGGTATTTAAAGCAATCCACTACAGTGCGCGCAGGATTGGTCACCTGCACCATGATCCCGTTCAGTTCATACTCATGCACACCTACAGTAAATGCCGCATCTACCCGGCTGCGTACCACTTCGATCCGAGGGTAGTTGACCCGAGGTCTTACCGCATTCTGCCGTAGGAGAATCCAGACAGCATGAGCTTGCTGGGTGCCAATCTCATGAAACTGCAGGGCTGAGATCAAGGTCACGACCGCCATCGGCACACGGGCTATGACTTCTGACAGGCTCACATGCTCGTCCACGTCCGCATCGGGACGCTGATACACCCCACGCGAAAGTCGCACAAGATCTCCAGCCCTCACAGCCTGTGAGATCACCGTGCTACTAATCCCAGCTTCGCGCAGAGTGACATCGCGAATCAGTGGCGATACCTGTGCAAGTCGAATAAGCTTATGATACTGACTTTCCATCTTTAAGTAACTTGCAAGTATGTTACTTACTTTTAGAATTTTCACAAGCTGATTTCTTGGAGTTTAGTCGTATCCGTTGGGATGCTAGTGGCTCTGAATATAGCCCATACTGCTATCGACCTACATTGGTTTTGTCACTGGTGCTAATGCGGGGTGGGGGATTCGTCGCAACGCGCCCTGTGGGTGACCAACGCTAGGGTCGACCGATTTTCTCAGCGAGAAAACTCTACCGCTTCACTGGGTCGACCGGTTCTCTCGGCGAGAGCACCCTACCGCGACACAGTGCTTATGCGTTCCCATTTCTGCAAATCGAAAAGACGTTTTTCGATTTGCATGACTTTTCCATGCTCTAATCTTATTCTATTGCCTCACCCTACCTGAACAATTACTATTAAACATCGTATGTCTGGTATTACTGATCAAATTCATGAGCTGCTCGAGCGCACAGAGAGTGAGCGGAATGTGACTATCCTCTATGCTTGCGAATCTGGGAGCCGGGCTTGGGGCTTTGCCTCGCCGAATAGTGACTTCGATATCCGCTTCCTTTATCTGGCTCCCGCAGAAGCCTATTTCAGTGTATTTGAGCAACCAGATACGATCGAGCTTCCGATCATTGAGGAGCTGGACCCAGGGGGCTGGGATATCAAGAAGGCGCTGGGTCTTCTAGCTAAATCGAACGGAGCCCTCATCGAGTGGCTCCACTCTCCCATAATCTACACGGATCAAGGCGGATTCCGTGCGCGATGGCAGGCACTCAGCCGTGAGACCTTAAACCCGAACCATCTCATCAACCATTACCATGGCCTAGCATCCCAAGTGCGAAAGAAGAAGCTCCTCACCGAGGCTCCTACAGCCAAGGGCTATCTCTATGCCTGCCGCGCCCTGCTGGCGGCGCAATGGGTGCAAGAATACCGCACCCCTCCGCCGGTCGCCTTTGCGGATTTATTGGAGCTGGCATCACCGGATCTGGGAGCTCTCCTACGCGAGACCGTCGACTGGAAGGCGACGGCCGATGAGGTCGCTAGTGCTGGGCGTTTACCAGAGTTAGATGCCTACATCGCACAGCAGCTTGATCCCTCCGTTCCTCGTCCCACGCTGCCGGCTCCATCTGCTGATCATGTGCGGTCGGTCATTGATGCCGAGTTCAAATCCCTGATTTCCTTATGAGTATTCTGACGAAATCCGAGCTAACGCTGGAGCGCATTCGGGAGAAGGATCTACTGCTTATCGATGCCATGAGTGGCAGCCATGCCTACGGCACCAGCACCCCGGAGTCGGATCAGGACTTTCGGGGCGTCTTTGCCCTGCCTGCCTCCTTCCATGCGGGATTAGAGAGCCTAGAGCAAGTCTCTGATGAGAAGCATGACCAGCAGTTCTACGAGCTTACGCGCTTCTTCCATCTCCTAGCTAAGAATAACCCAACGGCGCTCGAGCTGCTCTACACGCCCTCGGACTGCATTCGGTATAAGCACCCCGCCTTTGACCTCATCCCACGGGACCTGTTCCTCTCCAAGCTCTGTGAGCAGAGCTTCGCAGGGTATGCGGTCGCCCAGATCAAAAAGGCAAAGGGGCTGAACAAGAAGATCGTAAATCCACAACCCAAAGAGCGCAAGCACCTCAGAGAGTATTGCTACATCTTACAGGGGCAGGGGGCACAGCCGCTACAGGATTGGCTGGCAGCGCGGAGGCTACAGGAGGAGGACTGTGGTCTCGTGGCCGTGGATCATGCCATCGGTACCTACGCTCTCTTTCATGATCCGGCTCCGTCTTATCGGGGGCTGTTCTCCACTAAGGACGACTCCGTCCTCCTCTGCAGCAGCGTCCCTCTGGAGGCGCAGCCTCTCGCCTGGATGACGTGTAATCGGGATGCCTACCGAGCGCACTGCAAGGCGCACCGAGACTACTGGGATTGGGTCGCCAAGCGGAATGAAAACCGCTACCAAACCAACGCCACACACGGCCAAGGATATGACTCCAAGAACATGATGCACACCCTCCGCCTGCTCGATATGGCCATCGAGATCGCAGAGCAGGGGACGATCCACGTCAGACGCCCCAATGCAGACTGGCTCCTGCGCGTGAAGGCGGGCGAGTTCCCCTACGAGGACCTCCTCGCCCTCGCCGAGCAAAAGCTCACCCAGATCCAATCCTCATTTCAGCAAAGCACCCTCCCCGCCACGCCGAACTTCTATGACGTCAATCAGCTCCTCGCAGATATCCGTACGCAACTATAAGCGTGCCTCAAAAACAATTAGAATGGAATGACAGAGCCGATAGAACTCACGATGTCAGAGTTCAAGAGTCACCTCTTTGAGCAGAGCGGTAGGGTT
>CAYWAG010000165.1:0-4747 GCA_964455925.1 uncultured Verrucomicrobiales bacterium
TAGGAGGGGTCCTACCTGTTATCGCGGGGACTCTCAAGTCCCCGTTCCGCTTCTCCTGCCGCTCACGGCTATGCGGGCTATTCAGGTGGTTTTACGAGGGCTTCTTTTACCTTCTCTTCGACTTCGGCGTAGAGTTTTTCATCGTTTTTGAGGGCTTCCTTAGCCGCGTCACGACCTTGGGCGAGTTGCTCGCCGTTGTAGCTGAACCAGCTGCCACGCTTAAGGATAAGCCCGTATTCGATGGCGAGGTCTAGCAGGGAGCCTACGGAGGAGATCCCCTCGTTAAACATGATGTCAAACTCGGCTTCGGCGAAGGGGGCTGCGACCTTGTTCTTAACGACCTTAATCTTAGTGCGGTTACCGAGGACTGAGCCGTCAGATCCCTTGATAGCACTGGTGCGGCGGATATCGACACGCACGGAGGCAAAGAACTTGAGGGCACGTCCACCTGGGGTGGTCTCTGGGTTACCAAACATGACACCGATCTTCTCACGGATTTGGTTCGTAAAGATGCAGCAGGTGCGCGCCTTTGAGATCATTGCAGTGAGCTTACGCATGGCGGCGCTCATGAGACGGGCCTGGACACCGACGACGGAGTCCCCGATCTCACCAGAGAGCTCTTGCTTCGTGACTAGGGCGGCGACAGAGTCGAGCACGATGATGTCGATGGCGTTAGAGCGGACGAGGGTTTCACAAATCTGGAGGGCTTCTTCCCCCGAGTTTGGCTGGGAGACGAGAAGGTCGTCTAGGTTTACACCTAGGCGCTTAGCGTATTGTGGGTCGAGAGCGTGCTCTACGTCGATAAAGGCAGCGAGCCCGCCCTTAGCCTGCGCTTGGGCAATAGCGGTAAGTGTGAGAGTGGTCTTACCTGAGGACTCTGGCCCGTAGACCTCGACAATCCGGCCCCGAGGAAAGCCGCCTACACCGAGCGCGCGGTCAATCAGGAGGTTACCAGTAGGGATGACATCGACATCCACGCGGTGCTCGTCTCCCATCCGGAGGATGGCACTCTCACCGAAGTCTTTCTTAATCTGTGAGATGGCGAGATCCAGGTTGCGCTTACGAACATCGGAGGTTTTCTTATCCATGGTCTTAGCATCTTTCTTAGCAGTGGACTTTGCAACTGCTTTTTTCGCCGGAGCGGAATTTGTCGCTTCGGCACTAGCATCAGGTGTCACATCAGGGGCGGATTCTTCAGGAATTACGGCTACAGAGGTCATACAAAAAAATTAAGTTAAAAGAACAGTAGTGTTATTACGATCAATTTGTAAAGAGAAATATTTAGATGAACAGTGTTTTTTTGTAGTGGGATGATAGCGTGTTTTTGGGTTGCTCTTGCTGGGGGACGGTGTGAGGGTGGTGTATGTCTGCGCAGAGACTCTTCCTCCTAGACGGTATGGCGCTAGCCTACCGCGCCCACTTTGCTCTCATTAAGAGCCCGATCACGAACTCTAAGGGCGTGAACACCTCCGCTATTTATGGGTTTGCTAACACGCTCTCCTCGATCATTGAGAGTGAGGCTCCGACACACCTTGCGGTCGTGTTTGATACCTCTGCACCGACCTCGCGGCACACGCTCTATCCGGAGTATAAGGCGCAGCGCGATGCCATGCCAGAGGATCTCTCTGCGGCCCTACCCAACATTAAGCGGCTCTGCGCTGCCATGCGCATCCCCGTGGTCGAGTTCGATGGGTATGAGGCGGATGACCTGATCGGGACCTTTGCGCGCATGGCGGATGAGGAGGGCGGGTATGAGACCTTTATGGTGACGCCGGATAAGGACTTTGCGCAGCTGGTGTCCGCCACTACCAGTATCTGGAAGCCAGGGCGCAAGGGTGATGGCCCAGAGATTATGGGACTGCCTGAGGTGCTAGCGAAGTGGGAGATAGAGACCCCTGCTCAGGTCATCGACATTCTCGCGCTGTGGGGTGATGCGGTTGATAACATTCCGGGTGTTCCTGGTGTGGGTGAGAAGACGGCTAAGAAGTTTGTCGCTCAGTTTGGCTCCGTCGAGGGGCTGCTAGCAAATACGGCCCAGCTAAAGGGGAAACAAAAGGAGAAGGTCGAGGCGAATAAGGAGCAGGCACTGCTCTCTAAGACGCTCGCCGCGATTATTACAGATGTCCCCGTGGAGCAAGCATTAGCTGACTTCGCGCGCCAAGAGTTCGACCACGAGCAGCTCGGTGCCCTCTTCGCCGAGTGGGAGTTCCGCACCCTGGCTAAGCGCCTGTTAGGGGATGTCCCTACAGCCACTACCGGCACTGAGGCAGAGACACCCGCCGCCCCGGTGGCGCTCCGCACGATCGATGACATTCAGGCGAACTATCAGCTGGTAGAGACAGAGGCACAGGCAGAGCAACTCTTCGCCCACCTGATGACGCTGGACCGTTACTGCCTGGATCTAGAGACCACGGGGCTGAACCGCTTCTCGGCGCGCATCCTCGGCATCGCCTTCTGCTGGGACACGCATGAGGCCGTCTTCCTCCCCTACCGCGACGCCTATCTCCCTGGCCTGCGCCAGGTGCTGGCGACATCGGCTACTAAGATCGGGCATAACCTTAAGTTCGACCTCGGCATCCTCATGAACCATGGGTTCGCGGTGCACGGTCCCTTCCTAGATACCATGCTCGTTCATGCCCTCATCGCCCCCGCGCAGAAGCACAGCATGGATGCCCTAGCAGAGTCTGAGCTCGGCTACCAGACCATCAAGCTCGTAGACTTAGTAGAGCAATCCCTTCCTGTCGAGGACGACCTCTTCGCCACCGCCCCTAGCCCGGCTAAGAAAAAAGGGAAGAAAAAGAAGGAGCTGGATATGAGCTCCGTGCCCATTCCACTACTCGCCAAGTATGCTTGTGAGGATGTGGATGTGACCTGGCAACTCGCAGAGAAGCTCACGCCACAGCTCGATGAGCTGAGCATGGCACAGGTTTACCACCAGATAGAGGCTCCCCTCCTGCCCGTCTTGACCGAGGTCGAGATGGCAGGGCTGGCGATCTCGCAGTCTAGCCTGGCCGCCATTAGCACTGATCTACAGGGCCAAATCACACAGCTCTCACAGCGCATCACTACCGCCGCCGGCAAGGAGTTTAACCTTAACTCCCCTAAGCAGCTCGGGGAGATCCTCTTTGGTGAGATGCAGCTGGTGGAGAAGCCTAAGAAGACGAAGACGGGGCAATACGTCACCAATGAGCAAACCCTGTCCGCCCTCGCGCCAAAGCACCAGATCGTCGCCGATATCCTAGAATACCGCGAGTGCTCTAAGCTAAAGAGCACCTACGTAGATGCCCTGCCCACGCACCTAGAGCCCAGCACGGGACGCATCCACACCTCGCTCCACCAGCTGCAGACCGCCACCGGGCGCCTCGCCTCATCGGACCCGAACCTGCAAAACATCCCTGTCCGCACAGAAGCCGGGCGCCTTATTCGCCAGGCCTTTATCCCCTCTGGCGAGGGCTACACGCTCCTCGCCTGTGACTACTCGCAGATCGAGCTCCGCGTCATGGCAGCCATGTCAGGCGACCCAGGGATGATCGAGGCATTCCGCGCAGACCAGGACATTCATACAGAGACCGCCGCCAAGGTCATGGGCGTGCCGCCAGAGGAAGTCACCCGCGAGATGCGATCGGTGGCTAAGATGGTCAACTTCGGGATCATCTACGGCATCTCCGCCTTTGGGCTTTCACAGCGCCTGGACATCCCGCGCAAGGAAGCAGGACAAATCATTGAGGCATACTTCGAGGAATACCCGCAGATCAAAAGCTTCATGGAAACCACTGTCGAAAATGCGCGCGAGCTGGGATACACTGAGACCATCACCGGACGCCGCCGCTACATGCCGGACCTGAACTCCAGTAACAAGATGATGGCGAGCAACGCCGAGCGCGCCGCCATTAACACCCCTATCCAAGGCTCCGCCGCCGACATGATCAAGCTCGCCATGATCCGCGTGCAAGACCACCTCAAGGCTCAGGAATGCCAAACCAAAATGGTCCTCCAAGTGCACGACGAACTCCTCTTTAACCTCCATCCAGACGAGCACCACCTCATCCCAGAGATCACCTCGCTCATGGAGCAAGCCCTCCCCCTCCCCTACGACATCCCCGCCAAGGTCGAGTCCGGCCTAGGAGCCGACTGGCTAGAGGCGCATTAGAGCCAGAAGTCAAAGTAATCGAGCATAATGCTCTGGAGATCGACATAAAATCGCTCGCGGTAGGAGGCATGGCTGCGAGGACCGTCCCCTTCCAGGCGCGAGCACTCCTCCATTACCCCATGATCGTGGTTCAGATGTAAGCGTGCCTGGTTCAGCACCGAATACCAGGCGCGGGCATTATCCGGGCTCATGTATAAGACCGTCTCCCCAGCTGCCACTGCCTGGTTCAGCAGCTCCTCCACCACACTGACCTCCGTCTGATATTGCTCCTGTAGCTCTGGCTGGACAAACTCCTGCCAATCCTCATCCCCGCCCCCGAGAGCCAAGCGAGTCGTCAAAGCCACGGCACCATTCTCCGCGTAGGCGTCTTGAATTAAGGTACGAAAAACCTGCATCTCGCCCTTATCATCGAGCGAAAGCTGTATTCGACCATCTTGAGTAGGTCCAATCTTCATGTGTGTTGTTGTTCATAACCAGCCTAATGGTCACCAGCAACGGACTCAAGCACAAAGGTAACTATTCAGGTGGGGCTGAAGGAGTAATTAACCGCGAAAATCGCTAAATTGCGCTAAAAAGAACTGATCTGATTGCATGATC
>CAYWAG010000166.1:0-4745 GCA_964455925.1 uncultured Verrucomicrobiales bacterium
TGGGTTCAGGCCCAGCTGGTGCTGCGCGCTCCGGATTCGCTTCGCTCACGTGGCTTCGCTTTTTCTGAGAGGCAGGATGCCATGACTCCTTTTGTGCGTTCTTAGAGTTATCCAGATTCATCTGGTAAAATCCTCTTCACATCGCCCTTGCCGAGAGGGGGGATGTGGTTTAGTTATAGGGAATGAGTGATCCCTTCCAGAATCTTGGGTTAGAGAGTCGTGATAAGACGGCGTTACAGAAGGCGGGGATAGTTACTCATGAGGGGTTGTTAAGTTATCTGCCTAAGCGGTATGAGGATCGGCGCGCGTTTGACTCACAGATTACGGTGGGAGAGGCGGTGTGCTTACGGGGGATGGTGATCGACTTTCGGGGGCGTAAGTATGGTGCTGGTAAGGGGGGAATGACGGAGGCGGTCTTTGTCATCCAGGGGCGTGAGATGGCGCTGAACGGGCGCATCGGGCTACGCTGGTTTAACATGCCGTATATTAAGAGCATGGTGGCGGCGGGGATGGAGATCATCTTATATGGGAAGGTGAAGGAGGCTAAGAATGGGCTGGTGATCGATCATCCTGAGTTCGAGGTCGTGGAGGAGAATGGGGTGGGAGGGCTGCATGTGGAGCGCATCGTGCCGGTGTATCGGAATATTCAGGGTATCCCGCAGCGGAGGTTACGGGAGATCTTATGGGCGGGTTGTGAGGAGATCGACTCCCGCCAAGTCCGGGCTTTTTTACACCCCGATGCCAGGGCGGATCGGGGGGAGTTAATCCGGGCGGTGCACTTTCCTAGCGAGATGGCAGATACAGAGGCGGCGCGGCGGGAGTTCGCGCTGGAGGAGTTCTTCCTCCTGCAGCTGAATGTGTTGTGGCAGAAGTCTAAGATGAAGCAGGTGCCTGGGTATGTGCAGGGGCGTAAGACGAGCTTGTTACGGGAGTTTTACGAGAGCTTACCCTTCGAGCTGACAGAGGCGCAGAAGCGGAGCGTGCGTGAGATCCATGTGGATCTGAAGTCACCAGCCCCTATGCACCGGCTCTTACAGGGCGATGTGGGGAGCGGTAAGACCTTTGTGGCGCTGTGTGCCATCCTGCTGGCGGTGGAGGCGGGGAACCAAGCGGCGCTGATGGCTCCGACCCAGATCCTCGCGGAGCAGCATTACCTAACCTTTAAGAAGTGGCTGGATCCGTTGGGCATCCACCTACGGCTGCATACGGGGGCTCGGCAGGAGGAGTCTGTAGAGGCGGCTGAGGGGGCGGCGCAGATTATTATCGGGACGCATGCCCTGTTGTTCGAGGGCGTGCGGTTTGAGAACCTAGGTTTAGTAGTGATCGATGAGCAGCATCGGTTCGGGGTGGAGCAGCGGCGCCAGTTGATAGAGCAGTCCCCGGGGGGACAGATGCCCGATGTGCTGGTGATGACAGCTACTCCTATTCCGCGGTCGTTGACGTTGTCGATCTATGGGGATCTGGATGTCTCTCTGATAGATGAGCTACCGGCAGGGAGGCAGAGGATCTCCTCTGGCGTGCGACAGGCTCCTAAGGTGTCGGATGTGACGAAGTTCCTGAAGGAGCACTTAGGAAACGGGCGGCAGGCTTACATCGTCTATCCGCTGGTGGAAGAGAGCGAGAAGCTGAAGGCGAGTGCTGTGACCTCTGAGCATGAGAAGTGGGCGAAGCGGCTGAACAAGTATGAAGTGGGGCTGCTGCATGGTAAGATGCCCGCGGATGAGAAGGATGCGGTCATGCAGTCCTTTAGGGAAGGGGAGACGCATGTGCTGGTCTCTACGACTGTGATCGAGGTAGGGGTAGATGTGCCGAACGCGAACATTATGCTGATCTATGATGCGGAGCGGTTTGGGCTGGCGCAGTTACACCAGTTACGGGGGCGGGTCGGCCGGGGGGAGCATAAGAGTTATTGCGTGCTGATGAGTAACTCTAAGGATGAGCTGGCGCTGGAGAAGCTGCGCATCTTAGCGAGCACGGAGAACGGGTTTGACCTAGCGGAGCATGACCTGAGGTTACGTGGACCGGGCGCGGTGCTGGGGACGGCGCAGAGCGGTACGTCAGACCTGCAGTACAGTGAGTTCTTTACCGACATTGCTCTGATCCGAGATGCGCGCGCGCGTGCAGAGGCGATCCTGAGCGCAGATCCAGAGCTGGTGCAGTATGCTTACCTGCGCCCTTACTTAACAGAGCGCACGGACGCCCTGCAGATCAGCTAGCACCTTAGAACTTATATGAGAGACCGGAGACGATGCGGAGGTCATATTCCTCCCGTCCTGCTGCGGGGCGTGACTCGTATTGGTTCACGGCGTATGCCTTAAAGCTGAGGCTGTCTGAAAGGAAGGTCTCTATGCCTGCCTCCCCAATGACTTGGTAGTCCCCGATGTCATCAGTGACGGCAAAGACGGCGATCCCTTGGTAAAGGCGGGTAAAGTCTGTGATCCAGTAGTTAAAGCGTTGCCCAAAGTAGAGCACGGTGTCGCGCTCCTCGATCCCGCCCTGGCTCTCAAAGGAGGCGCCTATGCCTAGCTCTACGGAGAACTGGAGACTATCGTCGGGGCGCTTAGCGAAGTAGTTACCTGCGTAGAGCGTGCTGGTGTAGCGGTATTGGATATCCGCGAGTTCATCGTGCTGACCGTCTAGACGTCCCCCCCAGTATGCGAGGCCCCCTTCCTCAAAGAGGCGGCTCAACGAGGCGGTAAGAATGAGTTCATGCTCGGTCACATCGCTACTCTCCTCCCCGTAGGCATAGGTCACGTTCCCAAAGAACTGGTTCAGCCCGTAATCAATGTCAAGGGTGAGCGAGGAGGTCACTAGCAAGGTCTCTGAGTTCCCGCGTGTCATGCTCGCACCGAGGTCAAAGGAGCTGGACCATCCTTGCGCGTCGTCATGACCTGGGACTGCGACTCGATCTTGGAGCTTACGGGCACGATCTAGGGTCCCGGTTGTTCCGATAGCGGTAATAGCGGACTCTGCTGGAATGAGGAGCAAAAGGGCTGGGAGAACTGACTTCACGGGGCGTAACATGACACAAGCTCTAATAGGAGGTCACGCAAAAAAGTAGGTATCAATCATTTTCATGTATAAGAGCAGGCTCATGTTTGTGCATTTTTCTGAATAAGGTGTGACCTTCTTACATCATAGATGGCATGTAGCGGGGCTCAGGCTCTGAGCGGCGTTACGTTTTGTATAATAACCCAACAATATGTCATGAAATCACTTACCACTCTTCTCCTGTCGGTCTGCGCCCTTTTTCTGCCTGTCTTTGGCTTTAACACTGTCGTGATCGATGCGGGTCACGGGGGGAACGATTTAGGCGGGACGTGGGGGCAGGTCTATGAGAAGCATCTCGCGCTGGACACCGCCTTACGCCTAGAGCGGTATCTAAAGATGCTGGGGTTTCGCGTGGTGATGACACGGCGGGAGGATGAGTTCCTGCGCCTGAGTGAGCGCGTGGCGATCGCGAACCGTTACCCGAACGCGGTCTTTGTGAGCGTGCATGTGAATAAGGCGAGCCGCGAGAGTGCCGCAGGGATAGAGACGTTCTACTACAGCGCAGAGAGCCAACGCCTGGGCGCTACGATCCAAAACCGCATGGTGAACCGCCCTCATGTGGAAGACCGTGGACTGAAGTATGCGAAGTATCACGTCCTCCGTAACGCCCGCATCCCAGCGGTGCTCGCTGAGATCGGGTTTGTCAGTAATCGCGGCGACCGTAGCCGCCTAAAGATGGGGCGCTATCGTGATGAGATCGCGCTCGCAATCGCTAATGGGATCAACGCCTACCGCGCGTCCCGATACCAATATCAGTAAGGCTTACCAGCAGCTCATATCACGCAGGGCAGTGAGGCGCGCCTGGAGCGCCGCTGGGGTAGCTGCCTGGAGGGCGTGGGTAGAGAAGTCCTCGCAGGTGTAGCTGGCGGCTACTGCCCCCCGCACCATGCCGTCGCGTAGCTCTGTAGCGGTGAACTCCACATGCTGGAGGCCTGAGAGGTAGCCCGCCATCGCCCCGAGGAACGAGTCCCCCGCGCCGGTGGGATCTACAAAGTTCTTGAGCGGGTAGGCTGGAACACGGAAGAAGACGTCATCTGGCCCAAAGAGGTATGAGCCAAACTCTCCGACCTTGATAATCACATAACGAGGCCCCATCTGGCGGAGCATCTCACCTGCGAGAATGAGGTTACTCTCCTCCGCAAGGAGCTTAGCCTCCCCCTCGTTTAGGACGAGGCAGTCGATCTGCCCTAAGACCTGGCCCAGGTCCTCACGGGCGATATTGATCCACAGATCCATGGTGTCTGCGATGACGAACCGCTGCTCTGCGGTGAGCTGGGAGAGGAGTTCGAGCTGGTTTTGGGGAGACATATTTGCCAGCACTACCAGGGGACAGTCGGCTACCACTGCGGGCACCTTTACCTGCCAGTCCTCTAGCACATTTATGGCGACATCCAGCGTCTCACGCTCTGCCATGCCCTCTAGGTACTTACCAGTCCACACGAACGACTCCTTCTCCGAGTGCTCAATGCCCTGGAGGTCTACACCCTTAGCCGTAAAGAGGTCGAGATACTGCTGAGGGAAGTCACATCCTACGACGCCGAGAAGATGGGTCGCATCTGTATAGTACGAACATGAGACCGCAGCAAAGGCTGCAGATCCACCAAGAACATTATCCGCAGAGGCTGTCGGCGTCTGTACGTTATCAATCGCGATTGTGCCACCAATGATGACTGGAGTATTTTCTGACATACCCT